>JAQCLA010000263.1 GCA_027592105.1 Pseudomonadota bacterium
AAAGGATCGCATCATCGCCTTGGTTGATCATCATATTGCCGCGCCGCACGAAAGCGTCGCGCTGGCCGTCCGAATGGAACAGGTTGATCAGCCCGCGCTGCGAATGCATCACGTTGTAGTTGAGATCGGCCTCAAGCCCTTCCCAAAGCTTGAGCGAATGGGAATAGAACTGCGAATTGCCCTCTAGCTGGTAATTGGCGCGCACGATGGTGGTGTTGCGCCCCACGCTGCCACCGCCCAGATAGCCCTTTTCCAAGACCGCGATGTTGCTCAGCCCGTGTTCGCGGGCAAGGTAATAGGCCGTTGACAGCCCATGACCGCCACCGCCGATGATGACGATGTCATATTCGTCCTTGGGCGCGGGATCGCGCCAAGCGGGGCGCCAGCCGCGATTGCCGGTCAACCCTTGTGCAAGCACCTGCAAGCCTGAATAGCGCATGCGCGTCCCCGTTTTGTTTGCGGCACTATCCGTTGTCGGGGGCGGAAAGGAAAGCCTGCCTGCGACACGCGGCGGCGCAGCCGCGACCGCTGTTTGCTAGCAGCTACAGGGCACCTGCCCGCTGCGTGGGCGGGTAAAGGTAAAGTTGCGAAATGTCAGCGCATCGATCCCAAAGTCAAAGGCGGTGCGATACGGCACGGAGGATTCCACCAAAATCAGCCGCTCGGCATCCGACATGGCCGGCAAAAGCCCCACGAAATCATCAAGATTTGCGGTAAAAAGCCGCGCCTCTCCATTCGTGGCATGGGACCAGTCGACACGCATCGAGTCGGTATTCGCATCATAAATGATCTGGGACATGCGCATACGCACATCGCCATTATTGCGCACGATGGTTGCAAAGAGATTGGCGAACCCGTCCAAGTCAAAGGGCGTCAAATTGTTTTGTTCACGCGAAATCACATCGGCGACAGCATAGGTCGCCCTGACCGAACTGCTATATGTCCGAAACGCATCGAAAAAGACGAAACTGCCCACATAGACCCAAATCAGCACGGGCGTGATGATGACGGCTTCCAAAACCGCGGCACCGCGTGTTTCGGATCGGAAGCGGCGCAATTGGGTGAAAAGCATCGCGATCATCTCTCAATCCGGTTCATTGACGAAGATGGAGGCCGTGACCATGTGCAACCCACCCGTTTCATCGCGCACAAGGTTCAATCCAAAGCCCGAAAAGGGCAAAAGCCGGTCGATCACGGCGCAGCTACGGATCAACACCATTTGGTTGCCAGCCCCGACATCCAGTTGGTTGGGTGGCATGTTGCTAGGATCATCGCGGCGCACACATGGCGCGTTTCCATCTGGCATAGCGTAGGTGGCGCGGTCGATCACGGTCAATTCGACGATCAAAACCGCCTCGCAACTCGCAATCGCATTGGTATTGTCGCAAATGGCGGTCTTGATGTCATCGGCATTGGGCCTGCGGCGGACACCTGTGGCAGGGTCCACGATGAAACGCGATAGCCGCAAAAGACGCGCTGCCTCATCGACCGAGCGTTCCAGCAAAACTTGGCGCGACAAGATCATACCGGTTTCAAAAGTGGCGATAAAGACCGTGATGATGAAAGGAAACAAGATTACGAACTCTAGTGTTACTGTCGCCCCCTCGTCTTTGATGAAACGGCGAAGGGATGAAAACGCGATATGCATGTTCGATCCCTTACTGCACTAGTCTTAATTGGCTGATCGTACGCGCAATCGACGTGAAAGCATCTGAGATATTGGCGTTTTGGACCGGGTAATAATGCGCGTCGGTGGTTGCGCAGTAACGCATGACCGCCTGTCCTTGTGGTGGCGCTTGAAACGCAATCGAGAAAACCACGATATCGTTTTGACGTGCAACATCACAAATCTGCCGCAAGCGGCTATCGCCCGCATGCCCGTCGACATACATGTTCACGATGTTCCAAAAATCGAACTCAACCCCACTGTAGAAAACGTGCCAAGCTCGATTTATCTCAAGCCCAGTCCAAGCAGGCCAGTTGAACAGTCGAAAGCGCACGAGTGCTGCGGGAATATGGTTCCAAAAGTCGGCATAATCTAATCGCACTGCGTTGTTGTTATGCCCGCCATCGGGGGTGGTAGCCCACTGTGCGGTATCTTCGTGCCAATATTGGTTCCATTCGGGATAATGGACCGACAAACTACCATCATCGGGGTCACGCCAGAACCGACTCGGTCCACTTCGGTATCGCGGAACGACATCATACTGCGGGGCATTCTCGCCATCGGTCATAAGAACAACCACCTTGATCGTCTCAAGGTCATCATAGGCTGCAGGACGGTTTGTGAAATCTGAATGCACCACACCACGGCCGACTAAAGTGTTCAGTGCCGGAACAGCCATTGGGTCAAGGAGCGCCACACCCCAGCGCATTCCTGCATCGATTGCGGTGGTGCCATCTGCCTGTAAACTATCGATGAGCGCGTGCAATGCAGCTTCGTCATTAGACCATGGCAGGATTGCTGCGGCATTATCGCGTTGGCATGTATAACGGCCATCTACCGGATCAGGTGCGGCTATTCTATTATCCCACCAATCCAGATGTGCCATCCTCTGCAGCGGAACGGACGGGTCAAGACCTGATACAGTGAAATGCGACCAATCAAAACGGGCGCAACGTGAGTAATTATGTTCATTCGTCAAGGCGAAAACGGACGCGATCGTCGTTCCCATGTTCACATGGCCGCTGTAGGGAACAATGGATAGCGAAACGAGTTGATTGTTATTCGGATTATCGTTCGCTTCTAGAATACTCGTCACGAATTCGCGCGCTGCTGGTTTGAGGTTGGTCATGCGATCAAGAAACATCATCGATCCAGAGATATCGAGAACGAGCGAGACCTCAACCTTTGGAATGCGCTCTTCAGCGGCACCGCTCGCAAAGGACGTCAACACTCTTTGGCCAAAAAGCTTCATGAAAAGCGTTTGAACATCGACCTCGGCCTCGACGGCGACGCGGCGGAAATTGATGTTGCGCTCGACATCAACACTCAAGCGATAATTCTCAAAGCCTGCGGTTTCAAAGTAGTTGCGCACAACCCCTTCGGCATCGCGCTGTTGGTTGAGCGAGGCGGCCGCCAGAACCGCGCGATCCAGTGTAGATTGTAGCTGCGACCGCTGCGCCTCGAAGCGCATCAAATCGACGGCAATACCGCCCACCCCGACCATCAAGACAAAAACCGCCATAGCGAACACGGTAATGGTGCCATCTTCGCGTCGCATGAACCGTTGGGCCATGCCATGCGTAGCCCTTAGGGCTGCTTTAGGGACGAGGCGTTCTGCTTCGCATGGGCGCAAGGTCTTTCTCCTCTCAACGCTGGCCCCGGCAAGAGGTGTACGTGGCCATGCGCCTCGATGCCCGGCGAGCGGGGCAAAAATATGTCCCAATCGGGCCATTACATGACAATTTGACGACCCCCTCACTCAAGGGTTGAGTTGCTGGGCGGCCTATGGCTTGCTGGCCGCAACGGTGCCGCACCCATGGGCCGGGTGCCGCGTGCAGGGGGATTTTGTAATGCAGACGCAAGCAGGCGAGCCGAGTTTTCGCCAATCGGTCGATTTGATGTTCAACCGCGCCGCCGCGCTGATGGATTTGCCGCCGGGGCTGGCCGAAAAGATCCGGGTCTGCAACGCGACTTATATCGTGCGCTTCGGTGTGCGGCTCAGGGGCGAGATCCGCACCTTTACCGGCTATCGCTCGGTCCATTCCGAACATATGGAGCCGGTCAAGGGCGGCATCCGCTACGCGCTGGCCGTCAACCAAGACGAGGTGGAGGCGCTGGCCGCGCTGATG
>JAQCLA010000264.1 GCA_027592105.1 Pseudomonadota bacterium
CGGCTCCGGCGCTTTGGCTTTTCAGCCACGACCTCTTCGGCCACGACTTCAGGCGCAGGGGCGGCGTCCACCTCGGGTGTGGCTGCCGGCGCATCTTCGGTAGTGGTCATGTCGTCGTCAGCTTCGCCTTCGGCTTCACCCGCATGATCTGCATCGGCAGCGTTATCGGCGTCAGTCTCGCCCTCGAAACCATTCTCGCCGATCTTCTTGCGCCGCCCACGGCCACCACGGCGGCGGCGACGCTTCTTGCGGGGGTTGTCTTCACCGTTCTCAGCATCGGAAGCAGCGCTGACCGCGGGCTTGGCGGCGGGCGCATCGCTTGCGTCATCTTCGTCGATCTCGGCATCAGCGATTGTGTCGGCCTCATCCTCGATGTCGTCCATCAAGGTGGCGTCCATCGCGATGACCGGCGAGACAGCCGTGATCTTGCGCGTCGCGGTCTTGAAACGCTCGAATTTGAAGTCAGGCGAGACCATGGTCACATCCGCCTCGATGCGGATGGACATGCCGTAGCGCAGTTCGATCGCCACGAGGTAGTCGCGCTTTTCATTCATCAAGTAGTTCACGATGTCGACGGGCGCGATCACCTTGACCTCTTTGGAGCGCCCCTTGCCGCCCTCTTCTTCAAGCTGGCGCAGGATCGACAGCGCCAGGCTGTCATCCGAGCGGATCAGGCCGGTACCATGGCAATGTTTGCAGGGCTGGGTCGTGGCCTCGAGCATGCCGGGGCGCAGACGTTGGCGCGACATTTCCAGCAAGCCAAAGGTCGAAATGCGGCCCACTTGAATACGCGCGCGGTCGGTCTTGAGCTTGTCTTTCAGCCGCTTTTCGACCGCCAGATTATTGCGCCGCTCGTCCATGTCGATGAAGTCGATGACGATCAGACCGGCCAGATCGCGCAGGCGAACCTGACGGGCGACCTCTTCTGCGGCTTCGAGATTGGTCTTGAGCGCTGTTTCCTCGATCGAGCCTTCCTTGGTGGCCCGGCCGGAGTTCACATCGATGGCAACCAAGGCCTCGGTGATGCCGATCACGATATAGCCACCCGAGCGCAGCTGCACGGTCGGGTTGAACATATCGGCCAGATAACCCTCGACCTTGTAGCGCGCGAACAGCGGCGTGGGGTCGGTATAGGCTTTCACATTCTTGGCATGGGACGGCATGATCATTTTCATGAAGTCCTTGGCGTGGCGATAGCCTGCCTCGCCTTCGACCAGCACCTCGTCGATCTCGCGGGTGTAGAGATCGCGGATCGTGCGGTGGATCAGATCGCCCTCTTCATAGATGGGCGCAGGCGCGATGGATTTCAGCGTGAGTTCGCGAATTTGTTCCCACTGGCGCTGCAGATACTCGTAATCACGCTTGATCTCGGTCTTGGTGCGCTGCGAGCCCGCGGTGCGGATGATCAGCCCCGCGCCCTGCGGCACGTCGATTTCTTGTGCGATTTCCTTGAGCTTCTTGCGGTCGGCAACATTGGTAATTTTGCGCGAGATACCACCGCCACGCGCGGTATTGGGCATCAGCACGCAGTAGCGGCCCGCAAGCGACAAATAGGTGGTGAGCGCCGCACCCTTATTGCCGCGCTCTTCCTTGACGACCTGCACCAGCATGATCTGGCGAACTTTCACCACCTCTTGGATTTTATATTTGCGCGCGCGCGGTTTGCGCATCGGGCGAATATCCTCCTCGGCGTCGTCATCGGTAACGGTCTCGGGCGCATGTCCCATATCGCCGTCATCGTCATGGGCATGATCGGCCTCGTCATGGCCGTTGTCGTCATGCGCACCGTTGTCACCCTGAGCGGCATCAAAATCGGTGTCGGTATCGCTGTCTTGATCGGGCGCATCGCCCAGATCGACCACTTCCATACCTTCGATGGACGTCACTTCGGCCGTGGCGACGGCGTCGCCTGTGACCGCTTCGGCCTTGGTCTCGCCGGATTTCCGGCGACGGGTGCGGCGTGCGCGCTTCGGCTTTGCCTCTTCCTCGGCTTCATCAGCCATGGATTCGGCGTATTCGCGTTCCTCGCGCAAAAGCGCTTCGCGATCGGCCACGGGGATCTGGTAATAATCGGGATGAATTTCCGAAAACGCGAGGAACCCGTGGCGGTTTCCGCCGTAATCCACAAAGGCGGCCTGCAACGAGGGTTCGACCCGCGTGACCTTTGCTAGATAAATATTTCCTGCGAGTTGTCGCTTATTCAGCGACTCGAAATCGAATTCTTCGACCTTGATTCCGTCAACCACGACAACCCGGGTCTCTTCCGGGTGTGTGGCATCGATGAGCATCTGCTTAGCCATTTTGTCCTTGCCCGCGACAGGCCACGCGCGCGCCCCGGCGGTGCATTGCTGCACCGGACGGCGGGGGCGATGTCGCGATATATGTGATGGGAGATGCAGGGGGCCGTGGCGACGGCTGGGGTTGTGACCCCTGCCCGTCTTGCCATGTCTGTGCCCTTACGGTGCATCGCGTCTGTCTCCGGTCGTGCCGATCTTCGGCGCGCCCATTCATGCCCCGTTGCGGGGGCGGTTCAATTTGGGCCGAACCGATCCGGTTCGCGCCCGAGTGACCTGCTGTCCCTGTCGCGCACGGGGTCCGGCGCGGATGGGGGATGCAGAGAAACTGGTTCAGCCGGCGAGAGGCCGGTACTTTCACATTAAGGGGCGCAGCTAGCAAAACGCAATGGCAATTCGTGCGCCGCGTCGCGCGCATATCCGGCCAAGGCGCCGTTACGCTTTTACAAATAATCCGACCGGCTTAGCCCGTACTTTGCCATTTTCTCATTCAAGGTACGACGCGGCAGGCAAAGTTCATCCATTACATTGGCGATGGAGCCGCGATGGCGGCGCATCGTATTGTCGATCAACATCCGCTCAAAGGCTTCGACATATTCCTTGAGCGGCTTGCCCTCGCCGATGGCTTGCGGCGCGATCTCGGCGTTATCGGCCATCAAGAGCGAGGCAATCGAGCCTGAGCCGCGGCGCTGCTGCAAGATCGCGCGCTCGGCGATGTTGATCAATTGGCGCACATTGCCGGGCCAAGGGGCCTGCAAAAGCTGGGCGGCCTCTTGGGCGGTGACCTGTGGGGCCTCGGTGCCGTATTCCTCGCCGAATTGTTCGCCGAACCGGGTGAAGAGCGTCAAGATATCCTCGCCGCGCTGGCGCAGCGGCGGCAGGTCGATGCGCATTGCGGCCAAGCGATAGAAGAGGTCGGGGCGCAGGCTTGCCTCGCATTGTTCGGGTTCGGGCGCATTGCAGATCGCCACGATACGGGTTTCCGCCGGAACGCCCTGTTCGTTGATCACCGTCAAAAGCCGCGCTTGCAGCGCCGGGGGCAGGCTGTCGATATCTTCAAGTACCAAGGTGCCGCCGCGGGTCTGTTCGATCAATGGCTTGTCTTGATCTTCGCCCACCGGGCCAAACAACCGCGCGGCCAGCGTTTCTTCGTCATGGGCCGCGCAAGAGAGCGAGACAAAGCTTTTGCCCGCGCGGGGCCCGACCGCATGCAGCGCATGGGCCACCAGCGTCTTGCCCGTGCCCGTTTCGCCGGTGATCAACACATGCCCATCGGCTTGGCCCAGATCGAGAATATCCTCGCGCAGCCGCTCCATCACGGCGCTGGTGCCGATCAGCTTGCGCATCAAAACCGTGCCATCGCTAAGTTCACGGCGGAGCGCGCGGTTGTCGAGCGTCAGGCGGCGCTGCTGGCCCGCGCGCTTGGCCAGATCGGTCATCCGGTCGGGGTTGAAGGGTTTTTCGAGGAAATCATAGGCGACGATCCGCATCGCCTCGA
>JAQCLA010000265.1 GCA_027592105.1 Pseudomonadota bacterium
GGCGGGTCGCCACCAAAGGTGGCGAAACCGCTTAAAACGCGACGTTGACCCCTGGGAGGTTCAACGCCCGCATCAGGTCGCGAAGCTCGTTGCGCGCGGCAAGGTTCGAGATATTGAGCCGATCCACACCCAGCTCTCGCAAATCCAAAAGCGTCATGCCGCTGGGAAACAACTCCCGAAAGATCACCCGCTCGGAAAAGCCGGGCGCCACGCGAAAGCCGATCCGTTCGGACAGGCTTTCCAGCGCGCGCCCGACCTTGCGCTTGTTATGCATCTCCTGCGCGCCCAAGCGGTTGCGCACGACGATCCAATCCATCGGCTTCAGCCCGGCCTTGGCGCGCAACTGGCGGGCATGCCAAACCATTTCGGAATACACGCTCGGGCCCTTGATCGTGCTGCCGTCGCTATCGATCCGTCCCAAAAGGTCGAAATCGACGAAACTGTCATTCATCGGCGTGATCAGCGTATCGGCCAAGCTATGGGCCACTTGGCTCAGCCGTGTATGGCTGCCGGGACAATCGATGACGATGAAATCGCACCGCCCCTCCAGCGTTGCCACGGCGGCGGCGAGGCGTTTGTCGAGGCTGTTCTCGCCTTCGCCCAATTGGCCCGCGTCGATTTCGGGGAGTTCCAAAAGCTCGGGTGCGGCAATGTCGAGTTGGCGCGCGGCGATGGTTGCGCTGCGGTTTTCGATAAAGCGCGCAAAGCTGCGTTGGCGCAGGTCGAGATCCAAGCCGCCCACCATATGGCCCATGCGCGCCAAGGCGGTCGCGACATGCATCGCGGTGGTCGATTTGCCCGAGCCGCCCTTCTCATTGCCCAAAACGATAATATGCGCCACGGACAGCCCCCCAGATACGCCTCAACATCTATGCAAGCCCTGCCGGAAGGCCGCGATATCTGGCAAATGATACGTCACGCGCGCCCAAAGGTTAAGCCGCAATCACGAAAGAAAAACGCCGCCCCTAGGGGCGGCGTTCAGATCCGTCAAAAAGGCTGGGCTCAGAAGCCGAGGCCTTCGTATTTCTTCTTGAACTTCGACACACGGCCGCCGGTATCCATCAAGCGTGCGCCGCCACCGGTCCATGCCGGGTGAACGGAGGGGTCGATGTCGAGCGACATGGTGTCGCCTTCTTTGCCCCAGGTCGAGCGCATCTGGACCATGTCGCCATTGGTCATCTTGACGTTGATGACGTGATAGTCGGGGTGGATATCCTTTTTCATCACGCGGGTCCTTATTGATCGGCGCCGGATTGCGGCTTGTAAGTGTTATCCTCGGCGATACGGGCAGATTTGCCGCGACGCGCGCGCAGGTAATACAGCTTGGCGCGACGCACCTTGCCGCGGCGGACCACTTCGATCGACTCGATATTGGTCGAATGCAGCGGGAACACACGCTCGACACCTTCGCCGAAGGAAATCTTGCGAACGGTGAAAGAGGCGGCAATGCCCGCGCCATGACGGCGGCTGATGCAGACGCCCTCGTAATTCTGGACACGCGAACGCGTACCTTCGGTCACCTTGTAGCCGACGCGGATGGTGTCGCCGGCCTTGAAATCGGGAATGGTTTTCCCGAGGGCGGCGATTTGTTCCGCCTCGATCTGTGCGATCAGGTTCATCTGATCCACTCCTATGCTTGCCCACGGTTGTTCCGCGGAGATGTCATGGCCTTTCGCCGAGAGCTCTGATCTTCACCCGGGTCCGCCTTTGTCCGCATCCGCGGGGCGCCCGTCAGAGGTCGTCTGACCGTTGCTTGTTCGTCGATCCGTTGAAAGCCCGCGCCGAAGCATGCACGAAAACGGAAGCCCGCCGGAGTGACCTCCGCGGGCATGCGCTGCGTATAGGCTGGCTCAGGCGATGGATCAAGCTGATTCCGCGCAGTTCAATCACCCTTGCGGGCAAGGTATGCGGCCCAAAGATCGGGGCGGCGCGCGGCGGTCAGCCGCTCCGCCTCGGCGCGGCGCCATTTGGCGATCTCGCCGTGATTGCCGGACAAAAGCACATCTGGAATAGACCGCCCCTTCCATTCACGGGGCTGGGTATATTGGGGGTGTTCGAGAAGCCCATCGGAAAAGCTTTCCTCTACGGTCGATGCGGCATTGCCCAAAACGCCGGGGATCAGCCGCACCGTGGCGTCGAGCAGGGCTTGGGCGGCGATTTCTCCGCCCGTCAGCACGAAATCGCCAAGGCTCACCTCTTCGAGACCATGTTGCTCGATCACGCGTTGGTCCACACCTTCGAAGCGCCCACACAAGAGCGTCATGCCCTCGGCCTGCGCAAAGCGCGCGGCGTCGGCCTGGCAAAAGGGCTTGCCGCGCGGTGAGAGATAGACGCGCGGCCAGCGCGCCGGATCGGCCGGTGTGCCGATCTCGGCCAAGCCAAGCGCGCGGCTGATGACATCGGGTTTCATCACCAGCCCCGCGCCGCCTCCGGCCGGCGTGTCATCGACTTGGCGATGCTTGCCTGTGCCAAAGGCGCGCAGATCGATCGGTTCGAGCGCCCAAAGCCCGTGTTGCAAGGCCTTGCCGGTCAGCGAGGCCCCCAGAACACCGGGAAAAAGGTCGGGGAAAAGGGTCACGACCTTGGCGCACCACGCCCCTTTGAGGCGCGGTGTCTCGCTCATCAGGTCGCGTGGCGTGACGCTGGCAGAGATCGCCAGCCTGCCATGGGATTTCGCTGGTGTATCGGTCATGTCGTCCTCTTGCGCGCCCGCATGGATGCTGGGCCAGAGATTGGGGGCGCTGCCCCCGTCGCCTTTGGCGACTCCCCCGGGATATTTACGAAACGAAGAAGCTTATGTCAGTCGAACAGACCCTCTGGCGGGTCGATGATCACGCGACCGCTGGCCAGGTCAACGGTCGGCACAATGGCGCGGGTGAAGGGGACAAGCACCGAGCCCTTGAGGGCCGGGCCACGCAATTCGAGGATATCGCCAGCGCCATGGTTGAGGACCGCGGCGATTTTGCCCAATTCGGCCCCGCCGGTGTCGCGTGCCGACAGGCCCAAGAGATCGGCGTGGTAGAATTCATCATCAGGCAGGCTTGGCAGGGCGCCGCGCGGGGCAAAGAGGCGTTGGCCGCGCAAGCCATCGGCGGCTTCCTTGGTCAATACGCCTGACAGCCGTGCGGCAAAGCCTGATGCCACGGGGCGGGTCAGCGTGACATCGAAACTGCGCCCCCCATCCTCGGTGGTCAGCGGGCCATAGGCGGCGATATCGGCCGCTTCGGCGCAAAAGCTTTTCAGCCGCACCTCGCCGCGCACACCAAAGGCGCCCGCGATCGCACCGACGCAGACCCGGTCAGTCATGACCGGGCCCACATGGGATATGCCATGCAATCATGCGCATGGGCGCACCGATTACTCGGTTGCCGCGTCTGTTGCAGCTTCGGGAGTGGCCTCTGCCTCTGCTGCGACTTCGATCTCTGCTTCGGCTTCGACAACCGCCTCGGCGGGGGCTTCGACCGGTGCTGCGGCGGCTTCGGCTGCTGCGGCTTCCTTGGCGGCTTTTTCAGCGGCGCGCTCTTTGGCCTTCTTGCCGGGTTCCGCTTTCACGGGATTGTTGCGGGTCTTTTTCTCAATGATGCCGGCGGCTTCGAGGAAGCGGACGACGCGGTCGGTGGGCTGGGCACCTTGGTCGAGCCAATGCTTCACGCGCTCTACATCCATGCGGATGCGCTCTTCGCTGTCTTTGGCCAAGAGCGGGTTGTAGGTGCCGAGCTTCTCGATGAAGCGGCCATCGCGGGGCATGCGGCTATCGGCTGCGACGATTGCGTAGAAGGGGCGCTTTTTC
>JAQCLA010000266.1 GCA_027592105.1 Pseudomonadota bacterium
CCGACCTTGGGCCCTTGGGTGCGATGAACCGCTCGATCACGCCCATGCGCTCTATCGCGGTTGACCCTGAACACACGCCCTTGGGCGCACCTGTCTGGATCGAAAAGGCCGGTGCAGATCCGATTTATCGGCTGATGGTGGCCCAAGATACAGGTGGTGCCATTCGTGGCGCGCAACGCGCCGATATTTTCTACGGTTTCGGCGAAGAGGCGGGGCTTGCTGCTGGCGAAATTCGTGATCCCGGTCGGATGGTCGTTCTGCTGCCGATCGAATTGGCCCATCAACGCGCGCCGGATCGCTGAGCGATGGCACGCCGGGGCAAGCGCGGGCTCAGCGCAGAAGAGCGTCACCTTTGGGAAAAGGTCGCCAAAAGCGCCACGCCGCTGGACCCACCCGCGCGCAACCTCTCATTGCCCGAGATCGAGGGGCCAAAACCCGCGCCTGCCATTCCGCGCGAAAGGATTTCCGCGTTTCGCATCGGTGAGAAAGCCCGCCACAAACCCCACCCACCACAACTCAGCACCGACTTGTCCACGCGCTTGGCGCAAGCGCCCGTGCGGATGGATCATGGTGCCTATCGCAAGCTGGTGCGCGGCAAGCTCAAACCCGATGCGCGGATCGATCTGCACGGCATGACCATAGCGCAGGCCCATCCCGCGCTGATCCGCTTTATCTTTTCCGCCTATGATCGGGGTGATCGTCTGGTGCTGGTCATTACCGGCAAGGGCAAGGAGCGCGATAGCGATACCCCTATCCCGATCAAGGTCGGGATCTTGCGCCACCAAGTGCCTGCATGGCTACACACCCCACCGCTGGGCGCGCTGGTCCTCGATATCCGCGAAGCGCACCAGCGCCACGGGGGTGGCGGGGCCTATTACGTATATCTCAAGCGGCCGCGCTGATCACAAAACATAGCGCGACAGGTCGATGTCGCGGGTCAACTCACCCAGATTCGCCTCGACAAAAGCGGCATCGACGATGATCGCCTCGCCGCCGCGATCGGGGGCGGTAAAGCTCAGCTCTTCGAACACACGCTCCATCACGGTGTAAAGTCGCCGCGCGCCGATGTTCTCGATGCTTTCATTCACCTCGGCCGCGATCCGCGCCAAGGCTGCGATGCCGTCTTGGGTAAATGTGACCGCGACCGCCTCGGTCGCCATCAGCGCGGTGTACTGACGGGTCAGCGCATTGTCGGTCTCGGTCAGGATGCGGACAAAATCATCTTCGGTCAGCGGGCGCAGGTTTACCCGGATCGGCAAACGCCCCTGCAATTCCGGCAACAGGTCGGACGGCTTAGCGATATGAAAGGCACCGCTGGCAATGAACAAGATATGGTCGGTTTTCACCGGACCATGCTTGGTCGACACGGTCGTGCCCTCGATCAGGGGCAGAAGATCGCGCTGCACGCCTTCGCGGCTGACATCGCCGCCGCGCATGTCTTGGCGGCTGGCGACCTTGTCGATCTCGTCGATGAAAACGATGCCGTTTTGCTCGACCGCGCGCAGTGCTTCTTTGGTGACCATCTCGCTATCAAGAAGCTTGTCGGCCTCTTCCTCGATCAGCGCCTCGTAGCTGGCGGCAACGGTCATCCGGCGCTTGATCTTGCGCCCGCCAAAGGCTTTGCCGAAGATATCCCCCAAATTCATCATGCCGCCGCCCATCATGGGTTGGCCGGGGATCTCGAATCCGCCCATCGGGTTGGCGGTGTCGGTCAGTTCCAGCTCGATGATGGTGCTGTCCAACTCGCCCGCGCGCAGCTTGCGGCGGAACATGTCGCGGGTTTGATCGCGCGCCCCGTCACCGGCCAGCGCCTCGATCACGCGCTCTTCTGCGGCGGCATGGGCCTTGGCGCGAACTTCGTCGCGCATATGTTCGCGGACCATGATTTGGGCCGCATCGACCAGATCGCGAATGATTTGCTCCACATCGCGCCCGACATAACCCACTTCGGTGTATTTCGTGGCTTCGACCTTGATAAAGGGCGCACGCGCCAGCTTGGCCAAGCGGCGGCTGATCTCGGTCTTGCCCACACCTGTCGGGCCGATCATCAAGATATTCTTCGGATAAACCTCATCGCGCAGGTCATCGCCCAGCTGCTTGCGCCGCCAGCGGTTGCGCAAAGCGACAGCCACGGCGCGCTTGGCGTCTTTCTGGCCGATGATAAAGCGGTCAAGCTCGGACACGATCTCGCGCGGGGTCAGGTCGCTCATTTCGAAATCCGCTCCACGGTCAGATTGCCATTGGTATAGACACAAATATCGGCGGCGATCGCCATGGCGCGGCGCGCGACGGTTTCGGCGTCATGCGTGCCATCGATCAATGCGCGTGCGGCGGCCAGCGCATACATGCCGCCCGATCCGATAGCGGCGATCCCATGTTCGGGTTCCAGCACATCGCCCGCGCCGGTGATGACAAAAAGCTCGCGCCCATCGGTGACGATCAGCATCGCCTCAAGCTTTTGCAGATACTTGTCGGTGCGCCAATCCTTGGCCAATTCGACACTTGCGCGCTGCAACTGGCCCGGCGTCGCCTCCAGTTTCTTTTCAAGACGCTCCAGCAAGGTAAAGGCGTCAGCGGTCGATCCTGCGAACCCCGCCACCACGGCATGGCCGCCGGGGTTGAGGCGGCGCACCTTGCGCGCGCTGCCCTTGATGACGGTTTGGCCAAGGCTGACCTGCCCATCGCCCGCGATCACCACCTCATCGCCCTTGCGCACGCCGATGATCGTCGTGCCGTGCCAGCCGGGAAAATTGCTGTCTGCCATAGGGCCTCCGCTTGCTTTGCGCATCTATATGGCGGGTGGTGCGCCGCGCCGCAACCGTGCTGGGCCCTAAACCCAGCCGGGCCAACCGGGGCGGCGCGGGACGCGAACGGCCAGCATCGGCATCAGCCAAGGGCCGCGAAACCGGTCAAGGTCGAGCGCCTCGAATACGCCGACGGTTTCCTCGCCGTTGATCTGTGTCTGCACAGCGGCGCGGTTGTAAAAGGGCGCATCCAGCATCGCCTTGACCTGTCGCGGCTGGTATCCCGCATCGGCGCGGGTTTCGCGGCGCACCATCCAACCGGGGCGCTTCAGCTTGGCCTTGGGCGGCATGGCAATCGCGCGCGGTGTGCCATCCTCGGCAAAGCCGATGGCGGCGGCAAGTTCCGATCCATCACGGCGCTGTGCGTCATAGAAACAGGCCGCGCCATCGCGCAGCGGAAAGCGGCCCCATGTCCAATAGCTGAAATCCGCCTCCAAAGCGCGGGTGCCGAAATTGGCGTCGAAATAGCCATGCCCGGTCCAGTTCCAGCCGGGGCGGTTCAGCCGCACCTCGATTGTCGCCTTGGGCGCAAAGGGGCGCCAGATATGCGCGCCATCGGGGGTCAGCGCCATTTCGACCTGCGTCAGCGCGGCGGGGCGGATGATGACCTCGCCCGTCACCATCTGGGCGTGCGGGGTCGACATCTCGGCAATCTCGATGCGCAGGTGATCGCCTGCCCAGACCATCGCCGATGGGCCGATCTGGAGCCGGTCGCGCGACAGGCCAAGGGCGGCTTGCCCGCGGTCGGTCATTGTCCAGCGCCCGCCTTGCCCATAGGTCACGACATTCAAGCAACAGTGATCGGCGGGGTTCTTGCGGCCCGACCAGCGATACCAAGGCGAGAAAACAGACCCTATGAAGCCGATGATGGAGATCGCGCGCTGCCCGTCATCGCTGATCCCGTCGACATACCACCATGCGTAGCCGTCGGACGGGACATCGAGGTCGAAGCAAGGTCGCTCAAGATCGCCGCGGCCGCGTGC
>JAQCLA010000007.1 GCA_027592105.1 Pseudomonadota bacterium
ATTTCAGCGGCAACATCGGGTGATACGCCCACAGGATCGCCATTTTCCGCACGATCCGTCACCAGAAGGAAGTTCCCGGTGTTGATGCCTGCGCGCAGTGTGCCGGTCGGTGCAAGTTCGGCCCGGACGCTTGGGTCTGCTTCGAAAGTGGTCACGCAGATGTCTCCTTGATGTGCTTGCTACTCGCCGATCGCACACCGTGTTTCGCGATCTCATGTGCTGCTCCAATCGAACCAACGATGCACTCGACAGCATCCCTGTTGTCAACATTCATCGGCGGAATGTGAACCGCCCTCCACCAAGAGCAACAAAACGCATGTGGCAACCTACGCAAAGTCTCGTCGGCGCATCGTGTCGAGCGGTCGCGTTCGGCCCAATGGGGACTTTCGTACAAAGTACAGCGAACGGCGGCTGTGAGCCCAACCTGTGAGTTTGAGTTTCTCGCTGCGTGCGCTCACAGCACAAAAGTCTCTGCAAGTGCTTGATTGGGGATGCTGCGTTGCGGCGGCGAAACCGGTCATTCATGCCAAACGCGACACAAATGGGATGGGCAAGGATCAAGTGCGGTTTTTATTGCTTCTTGCTCAGCTGCCTCAATGACTGCTTTCTTTCGACTTACAGCAACCGTTGGCTATAGTCGGAAATCAGGGTCGGGAATCTACGATCAGATCGCTGGTGGTCTCCAGATACGCAGCGGCCTGCGACCCAAGTCGCCTTCAGGTCCGCTGGCGTTGCGCGCATGATGATGGCTTGCAAAAGGTCGTCGTCGGAGAATGGCACGAGGTCGATTTCAGGCAAATCGACCAGCACAGCGTCAAATTGACGGCCACCCGCAAATTGCCCAACTGGCAAGTCCAAAACATCAGCGCCGCCCATGGTCGCAAGCCAAAAGGCATCGCGGAATTCGATGCGGCTTTCCGGGACGCCCCGGGTGGACTGTTCTTTGTAGGGATCGGTGCCGGTCTCAAGCATGCGCGACGTCGCAACAGCCGCCCGCGCATTGTCGAGCAAGAACGCGCTTGGCCCGCCCGAGATGTCGGTCCCCAAACCGACGCGCACCGATTTTTCCAAGGCCCGTCGTAAGGGGAACGCTGCATTGGCGAAAAAGGTGTTGGACAGCGGGCAATGGGCGATCCCGGCCCCCCGCTCGCGGATCAAATCCATATCCTCGTCATCAATGAACCCGGCATGGGCCAAAACTGTGCGGCGGGTCAGCAGGCCAAAGCTGTCCAGCGCAAAGGTGTCCGACATCCCGCATCGCGTTTGGACGAACTGATGTTCCCAGTCGCTTTCAGAGCAATGGGTTTGGATCGGCGCGCCCATTTCGGCGGCCAGTTTTCCCAGACCTGCGAGCGCTTCATCACTGCATGCGGGGATGAAACGCGGTGTAACCGTGGCTTCGACCAGCGTGTTGTTGGGGATTGCACGCACTGCGGTGATAAAATCGGCGGTGTCTTGGATGGCTGCCTTTGCATCGGCATCACGATAGTAATCGGGGCAGCTTGCAGGATCATCCATCGCGACCCGCCCGACCAGGGCCCGTTGTCCCTGCTCAACACAGATCTCTGCCAGACGCAGACTGGAAGCGGGGTGGATTGTTGCAAAATAAACCGCGGTCGTCGTCCCGCCCGCCAGCAGACGGCGGACCATCGCGCCATAGACTTCGGTCGCAAAATCGAGGTCGCTGTATCGTGCTTCCAACGGAAAAGTATACTTCAAGAGCCAGTCTTCGAGCGGTACATCCAGTGCCATCCCAAGCTGCGGGAACTGCGGCGCGTGGATGTGCAGATCGACCAGTCCGGGGATCAAAACCCCTTGTCCGCGCAAATCATTCGTATCGCGCGGGGGCGCGTCCGTACCACATGGCACGACCGAGGTGATCATTCCCGTGTCGTCGACAGAAACGAGCGCATCGGGGATGCGCTCAATCCGGCCCCGCTCGGGGCTGTGCAAAATGTCGGCCCGAAACAGGGGCACGATACCAGGCAGTCCTACTGCGGAATGCGGGTTTCTACGCCCGCCACCAGCCAGTCGATGCCGGACATGGACTTGTCATCAATGACTTCGCCAGCGACCAGACGTTCGGTGCCATCTTGGTCCACGATCGGACCGGTCAGCGGATGGAATTCACCCGCCCGCATTGCGGCCTCTGCGCTTTCGATCTTCGCCATGGTTTCGGCAGAGATCGAAGAGGACCAGCTTTTCACATCAACGGTGTCATCGGCATAACCGCCCCAGAACGCTTCGCCTTTAAAGGTGCCGTCCATGGTTGCTTGCGCGCTTTTGACGAAGAAGCTTGACCAGTCAGCAATCTGTGAAGCCAGCAGCCAATTGGGCGCGTATTCTTTCATGTCCGAAGACGTGTTGATGACCCAAACGCCTTCTTCCTCGGCAACCGTCACAACAGACGGGGTATCTTGGTACAGCGAATAGATCACGTCCGAGTCCTGCGCCATCAAGGCACGCGCGCTTTCCTGCGCTTTAGGTGGATCGAACCAAGAGTTCAGCCAGACGACCTTTACTGTCACATCGGGGTTCACGGCCTGGACGCCCAGCGTGAATCCGTTGATCATACCCACGACCTCGGGGATCGCGAAGGCCGCAACGATACCAACGGTGTCGGTTTCTGTCACATCCGCCGCGGCCATGCCCACAAGATAAGAGGTCTCATAGTTCCGGCTTTGGAAGTTGCTGAAGTTGTCAGCAAGCAGGTAGCCCGAGGCGTGGATGAAGGTCAGATCGGGGCGCCGTTCGGCCAGCGAAATACCGTCGTTCATGTAGCCAAATGAGCCAAGCATGATCATGTCGGCCCCTTGTGCGGCCATCTGGTTGATGATGCGCGCGGCATCCGGGCCTTCGGGGACGTTTTCAACGAAGAAGGTTTCGACCTTGTCGCCAAAAGCCTCTTCAATTGCGAGGCGGCCTGCGTTCAGCTCTGCTGACCAACCCACGTCTGCAATGGGTGAGGGATAGACAAAGCCGATCTTCATCGGGTCATCAGCCGCCGCAGGCAAAGCGAAGGTCGCAGCCGCCGCGAAACTCAGGACTATGTTTCTTCTTTGCATGTTAGATCCTCTTTTAGGACTGTTGGACTCAGGAAATTTTCAAAACCGCACCGAGACTGGCAGGGCTGTTGAGGCGAATGAAGGCGAGATTTCGGGAAATCACCGCCAGCATGATGATGGTGACGACATAGGGCATCACGGACATTGCCTGGCTTGGGATGTTCCAGCCAAAGGCCTGGATCGACAGCTCGAGCAGCGACATGGACCCAAAGAGGTAGGCCCCAAAGGCCACGCGCGGCACGATCCATGTGCCAAAAACGGTCAACGCGACGACGATCCAGCCGCGCCCGGCGATCATCCCTTCGGCCCAAAGCGGGGTATAGGCCGTCGACATATAGGCCCCGCCTATGCCCGCCATGGCACCGCCAAAACCGACGCAGCCCGCGCGGACCAGGCGCACTTTGAGCCCCAGCGCATGGGCGTTTTCCGGGCTTTCGCCGATGGCGCGGATCACCAATCCCAGCTTGGTGCGCGTCACCACATACCAGGTGACAAAGATCAAAACGATCGACAGATAGACCATGATGTCTTGTTGAAAAAACATCGGGCCGATGATGGGGATATCCGACAGTGGTCCGAAATCAAGCTCGGGCAGTCCTTCAACTGTTCTGCCCTCGTAGCGTTTGCCAATCGCGGACGACAGACCCAGACCAAGGATGCCGATCGCAAGCCCCGACGCTGTTTGGTCGGCGCGAAAGACCAGCGTCAGAACCGCATGGATCATCGACAAAAGGCAGCCCAACACGGCTGCCGCCAAGAACCCCACGGTGTAGGACCCCGACAGTGACAAGGCCACAAAGCCCATCGCGGCCCCGGTCGCCATCATCCCTTCAATGCCCAGATTCAAGACACCGGATTTCTCGGCCACAAGTTCGCCCATGGCGGCAAAGATCAAGGCCGTTGCTGCAGCCAGGGTGCCGCTGACAATGAAGATCAGAACATCCATCAGTCAGCCATTGCCTCCTGTTTCAGATCATCCGGTTTGATCCAACGGATGCGCGACGTCAGCAGGAAAGAGCAGGCCAGGTAGAACGTCAGCAGCATACCTTGGAAAATGCCCGTGACGGCATTGGGCACCCCCACTGACAAGAGCGCGAAGTCGCCCCCGACATAGACCAGCGCCATCAACGCAGACGCAAATATGATCCCGATTGGATGAAGCCCGCCCAATACCGCAACAATGATGCCCGCATAGCCGTACCCGGGCGAGATATTGCGCTGCAACATGCCCAAGGGCCCCGAGACCTCACCCACGCCCGCCATTCCTGCCGCCCCGCCAGAGATCAGCAAAGCCAGCCATATGGCCTTTTTTGAGGAAAATCCCGCATAGGTGGCAGCCGCCGGGGCGATACCGCCCACGGACATTTTGTAGCTCACAAACGATCGCTGCACGAAAACCACCGCAATGGCCGAAGCTGCCAGCCCGATAAAAATCGATGCATTCACGCGGGTGCCTTCGATCAGGATGGGGAATTTCGCGGCCGGGTCAAAACGGATCGACTGTGGGAAGTTGAACCCACCGGGGTCACGCATTGGCCCGCCGATCAGGTAATAGAGCAGCTGCAAAGCCACACTGGTCAGCATGAAGGTGACAAGGATTTCGTTGGCGTTGAACTGTGCGCGCAACAGCGCAGCAATCCCGGCCCAGCACATTCCGCCGATCATTCCCGCCAAGACCATCGCAGGCAGCAAAAGCGGCGAAGTGGTTCCCTGGAACTGGATCGCAAGCGCCGTGGCGGCAATGGCACCCACGATCAACTGGCCCTCTGCCCCGATATTCCAGATCTGCGCGCGAAACCCGATGGCCAACCCTTGCGCGATCAACAAGAGCGGTGCCATTTTCAGCAGGATTTCCCCGATCCCATAGCTGGTTCGCAATGGGTCGATGAATATCGCATCAAGGCCCTTGAGTGGTGAGACCCCGTAGATCATGAACAAAACCGAGCCGCCCAGACAGGTCAGGAAAACCGCCAAAAGACTGACCTGGATCGGGGCCCAGACCGAGCGTTCGGGGCGGGCTTCGATCACCAGCCTAGACATGCGCGCATTCCTTCAATGCCAAAGCGTCGAAGTCGCCTGCCATCGCCAGCCCCACATCATCTATTGAGGTCGTTTGCACCTGAACAGGCGGCGACAATCGCCCCCTGAACATCACTTGAATGGTATCGCAAATCTCAAAGATCTCTTCGATTTCTTCGGACACGATGAGGATCGCCGCCCCCTCGTCGCGCAGATCGATCAGCTTCTGACGGATTGCCGCCGCCGCACCAACATCAACACCCCAGGTCGGTTGTGACGCGATCAGAACCTTGGGCCGCAGAGCCAATTCGCGCCCGACAATGAATTTTTGCAGATTGCCACCTGACAGGCTTTGCGCTGTTGCGTCCGGCCCTCCACATCGCACGTCCATCGCATCGATTGTCTCTTGCGCCAAAGCGCGGCGTTTGCCCAGTTTCACCATGCCCCAGTTCACAAGTCCGGCATGATGGGTCGTTAACCCTGCGTTCTCGGACAAGGTATGAATGGGGACAGCCCCCCGACCCAGCCGCTCTTCGGGCACAAAATGCAGCCCCTTTTCGCGGCGTTGGTCGGGCGTATCGGCGCCAAGTGCCACCCCATCAAGCGCAATGGTTCCAGCATCTTGCGGGCCTTGCAGGATCTCGCCCGCCAGTGCGCGGGTCAAGGCGTCTTGTCCATTGCCGGACACGCCTGCAATTCCGGTGATCTGACCGCTGCGCAGGGTCAGCGAAATGTCTTTCAGCGCCGGTGCAAACGGATCCAGAGGCGTGTAATTCAGCCCGGCGGCCTCAAGGACGGCATGACCGTCTCCGCGTTGTGCGGCGTGGCTTGGCGCTGCAATGTCGCGCCCGATCATCAGTCGCGTCAGACTGCGGGCATCTTCGACTTTTGCATCCACCACGCCCACAACGCGCCCACCGCGCATGACCGTGGCCGTGTCACACAAAGCCTTTATTTCATCAAGCTTGTGGGAAATGAAAATGATCCCGATCCCTTCGCTCGCCAGCCGGCGCAGTGTTTCAAACAGTTTGGCGATACCCTGGGGGGGCAGAACCGAGGTCGGCTCGTCCATGATGATCAGTTTGGGTTCCTGCAAAATGCAGCGCAGGATTTCGATCCGTTGACGTTCGCCCACTGTCATCGCTTGCACTCGACTGTCGGGTTCAACATCCAACCCGAATTGTGCAGATGCTGCACGAATGCGTTCGGACAGCTCCGCGATGGAACCGGGCACAGCAAGAGAGATGTTTTCGGCTGCCGTCAAAGTTTCAAACAATGAAAAATGCTGGAAGACCATGCCAATGCCAAGGTCGCGTGCCTTCAGCGGCGATTGCATATCAACCTGCTGGCCACGCCATTCCACAGTCCCGGCATCAGGGCGCACAGACCCGTAGATGATTTTCACCAGGGTCGATTTTCCCGCACCGTTTTCGCCCAGGACCGCATGGATTTCGCCCGGCATCACATCCAGATCAACGGCATCATTGGCCAGCACCGCTGGATAGGCCTTGGTCACACCGCGCAGGCGCAAAAGCGGGGTATCAGCCATCGTGCGTATCCTCGCGCAGCTCGTGCAGCGGATGAATGCCTGGCATGGTGACAAACCCCGGCAAGCTGCGCACGGCGTAAAGCCAATTACGAATGGCGGGATATCCGTCATGCTCGAACCCCGCATCGGGACTAAGCGCCGCGTAAGGAAAACATGCGATATCCGCGATCGTCGGCCCCTCGCCAACCAGCCAGGTCCGCCCGGAAAAAACGCGGTCTGTCAAAAGCAGTTCCAGTTCATCCAGATCTTTGCGTGACGCGGCGCGCACGGCCCGGACATCGACCGGCCAATCGAGCATGGCGTTCAAACGGGCCGCTCCGACGCTTGCGGTCAGGCGTGCCGAAAACCCGAGCCATTGCAGAACCTGCGCATGCAGGTTGGCATCCGAAACTGGATACCACGTGCCGCTGCGATCGAATGTTGTTGCAAGCCATCCCAGCATGGACTGCGTCTCGGACAGAACCAGATCATCCGCCACAAGCACGGGTAATGTCCCGGACGGGTTCAGCGCCAGCATTGGTTCCGAACGGTGCTCATGCCCCGGATAAAAGTCCACGGGCACAGTGTAATAGGCGACGCCCAAAAGACCCGCCATCAGCCGGATCTTGTAGCAATTGCCCGAAAGCACATAGTCATAAAGTGTGAACTGCGTCATGCGTCCTCGGTCATTGCGCCGTAGAACGCGCCTTTGGACTTCAGCCATCGACGGTAGGCGATAGATGTCAGGTCCGCCCGCGTCGGAATTTCCATTTTCGGATCAAGCGGCAGTTTTACCGGCCTTTGGTTTTCCAGGATCGAGCGGTCTTGCAGAAAAATCTCCTGCTGAAATTGAACCAGCCCGGCATATTCCGACGTCTCGTCATAAAGCGCCATCCAAGGCCAGACGTCGCATTCCGTCTCGGTCCGAGGTTGGACGAAAATGGCGATCACATCCATGGCTTCTGGCTTGGGCGGACAGGTCTTGTAAAGCACGGCAGTGGTGGGCGCCGCCACGCGGTACAGGTATTGCGTGTCGCCCCCAGCTTCAGCGCTTTTCGCGGCTTGGGGTTGATAAAAGCTGATCTTGGTCGCCCAAACCTCATCCACATCATCGCGGATCTCGGCCTTGTAGGGGGCGACCTCTGTGTGCGGCTCGCTGCCCAAAATACCGGTGTGTACAAAGGGGAAATGCGCGATGTCGAGGAAGTTTTCCACCGCCCGCAAGGGCGAGCATTTCACCCGAACGACACCGCAGGGCACAAGCCGCCTGCCCGGTTCATCGGCCTCGGGAATATTAAACAGCGGGCGCGGCGCGTCCCCCAGAGATGTCCAGACATGTCCGTATTTGAACGTCGCCGGATAGGCGGCCCCTTCGGCATCAACCACCTTCGGGTGATCCGTCGTGCCTGACACGATCACCTCTTGTTCAAGCAACACTGTGCGGCGTGGTCCGCGGGCCAAGGTTTGTGCGTCGCCCACCGCGTACCAATCGTTCAAGGCATATTCGCGGCTCATGCAGCGACCTTTTCTGTCTGGGCCAACCGCCGCACAGCGTCGCACCAACGCGACAGGGCAGCACAGTCGTTTGGTGTCGCATCCGCATCAACAAGTGCTGTGACCTGAATGCGGTCTTCATCCAATGGGTTTTCCAGCACAAAGACCCGCCGGGCACCCAATCGATAAAGCCCCGGTTCGATCTGCTCTGGTGCACCCCCTTCAAACGCCACTGTCCGGCAGGCATGGGCAAGACCGTCAGAGCGGGCTTGAACATGGAAGCAACGCAAGGGCTGACTGGCCATCGGAACCGGCGCAGGCTGTGCCACACCCTTTGTGCTCACCCAAATCACACCGTCGGCAATGGCCACAGAAAATACCGCGGTCTTGATCGTTTCGGGCGGGTCCAGGTCGGGATGGGCGGGGATGTAGCTGCACGCGCCTGTGCTGCCGTAGTGCCACCCATGATACAGACAGGCAAGATCGTTACCGCGGACGAAGCCGTGACTGAGCGCCATGCCCCGATGCGGACAGCGGTTGTCCCAGGCCGAGACATCTCCATTGCTGGCGCGCCAGACTACAAGATCCTGACCACCCACCTGCGCCCGCATCACCCGCTTCGGGTCGAGGTCGCGCAATAATCCCAATGGTGCCGTTTGCATTTTCTTACCGTCCACTTCCGCCTCAGTCTGACGACTTTTGAAGCGAAGAAAAGAGAAACGCGCCTGAAACTGGGCTACCCACAGAATTTTCGCCCAATATTCGTGCGAACGATCAACATATAAGCGCAAATTCGCGCGGCACTAAATTACCTCGAAGCCCTTCAGCCGAGGATTGGGCGCGATCGTTTGCACCTCGATTCTCTGAACATTTGCGTCTATCGGGCCAAGGCTGCAGGCCATTTCCATGGCATCTATCAAAGGTTGCGGACCCTGCACATGGATGAACATATCTGTCGTGCCTTGCGCCCGTACCGATCCCGTCAAATCCAGCAGTTGCGCGCGGTGGCATATCCAACCGACAAAACTGTCCGGCTCGAACATTCCGCCCAAACAGATGTACGCAGCGCTCATGACGATCTGTCCTTACCCCAAAACGCGACATGTTGCGCCTCGATCTGGTCCTCCAGCTCCGGGAATGGCCCTCTGACAGTAACAGCACGACGACCAGACGCAAAGATCGTGCGACAGTCCAGATCTTGTGTTTGGTTTTCCTCGTCATCACCTGTGAGTTGACCCAGCCTGTGTTCTGTCATGCCAAACACCACAGAGCCAATCTCTGCCCAGTAGATCGTGCCTGAACACATCGAACAGGGCTAAGCCGAGGTATAAAGCGTGGCTTCGCGCAAGGTTTCGCGGTCGAACTTGCGCGCCGCTTCGCGGGCTAAATTGGTTTCTGCATGTCCCGGGCCGCGATCAATAGCATGGGTGTTCCTGGCCTCTAGCAAAACCTCGCCCTGCGCGGAAACCAATACAGCCCCAAAAGGATGGTTGCCTTCGGTCACGGCCTCGTCCGCCAGCGCAATCGAACAGCGCAAATGTTTCAGGTCATCCGTCTGGTTCATGAATATCCCCTAGCTGCTTAACGGCGCGCCAAGACCAAACTTTTCCACCAAGGCGCGCCGATAGGTCACTGACATCCGGTCTGCTGGAATATGCACTTCGTCCATGATCCCCAGCGGCAGGTCCTCGGGGTGTTGGTTTTCCACCAACGGTTTGTCTTCATTGTTGATCATCATGCTTTCCTTGGTCAGGAAATCCTCATCCGGAGCACCCGTCGTATCCGTAGCCACCTGAAAAATCTTTGTTTCATGCGCGGACACAGGGCAAACGGTGTCGGCGAAGTACTGGACATACCAACTGTCGTTGGGACGAATGATGATGATTGTCGAGAACGGATATGTCAGCTCATAGGTGTAGACCACATGGCGGGTATCGCCAGGGACATCGTCTGGAAAACGGTTGAAACCTTCATCATAGCCAAGGTCAAACGTCAGCCCGCGGTCGGTTTCATGAACGTCGTAGGGGGGAATCCGATCATCTTCATCGCCGCCGAATGTATTGACATGGACCCAAGGAAAATGCGCGACATCATTGAAGTTTTCGACATGTCGGCTGGCAGCCGCCGCCCATGTGTCTGAAGGTATGAAGATCTTCTTGAGACTGTCATCCCCGATCCCCGGCCATTCCGGCAATGGCCACGTGGGTTTTACCGCGAGACACGTCCAGACGATTCCATAGCGTTCTTGCACGAGCAATGATTGCAGACGAAGGCGCGGCGATACACGGGCATCCTGATCGGGATTGGACGGGATTTTCGAGCAGCGTCCGGAGCCGTCGAAATGCAGCCCGTGCATGGGGCAAATCAGTTGGCCATCATCAACCCGACCTGCACTTAAACGCGTACCGCGATGGGGGCACAGATCGCGTGCGACAGAGACACCGTCCTTGGTCCGCCAGATGACCAAATCTACGTCCAACAACCGCGCTGCAACTGGGGCGTCTTTAATATCGTGGGCAAAGGCAACGGGATGCCAAAAGCCTGACAATATACGCCAATCATTTGGCGCAAAGGTGCAGCCTTTCGGCAGATCGTTTTCGCTTTGCACGTGATCAACGGGAAGAAACATCTGATTTAAGCCCTAGGCGGTCTGTTCAGTCGTGCAGGCCGAAGCCCGAAATTTGATTCTCTAATAAAGGACCACAAACAGATCGGTGACAAGAGAGACCAGCAAGAGAGTATAAGGCGGACGAAGTCCTGCGTTCTGTTTGTTCGATCCACACGCAGCGAAAGCACGGGTTCGGTTTTAGCTGAAACAACGCCAATGAATAACCGGATCGACGATACGCGCTGTGTTGCACCAGCAGTCGTGCCGCAAATGCAAGGCAATGCTGCGTCAGCGAAGATAGAAAATCCAAGGTCCGTTCTGTCCGCATAGCAGACCTCTATGCAAAGCGCAGCGAACGTCTGCTTCCCGCCCTTAGCGACGAATGCTGCGTCCTGCCTCAAGTTTTGGACGGGGCCGAAGCCGTCAGTCGCCGCGCGTTGCCTCGAGGTCCGCATAGGGCCGGTCTGAGCGGCGATCGCATTGATCCGATGCTGCCTTCTTAACCGGCCACAAAGTTGCCTCTCGGCTGAACAGAGTTTGCACCTGGGACGGGAAGATAATCGCGTAATGGCGCGCTTCTGCCGAGCCATTACTGGACTTTCACTTGACACCTATTTGGCCGCGCTCTGAACCCGGTTGGTGTTTGCGTCGGTTAGCGCAGGTTTCGTTCGTAATTGGGTCGCTCCCCTCGCGCTGACGTAGCTTTTTTGTCTACCCCCTGATCAACTCCGCCTGCCGTTCCTGCGACACCGGCATATAGGCGCTGTATGTGGTCAACAGGCTTTCGTGGCCGATGTTTTGCGAGAAGGCCTTCAACGCCTCGGGCGTCTTGTAGTGATTTACGCCCCATTTCACGAGGGTCTTGCGAAACGAATGCGGCGCAAATGCGGGTAGGCCTGCGGTCACGAAAGCCGCCTTGATCGCTTCGCGGATCGCGCCCGCGTTGGCATAGGGTGTTCGCTTCAGGCCGATGACAGCAAAGCCCCCCTCCAACCGGCCCATCTCGGGAGGTGGAAACAGTGGGTCGTCATGGCCGAACAAAAGATCGTCTCGCAGGTAACGGACCCATGCCGTGACGCAGTCCAGATAGACGGGATCGACCGGCAGGAACCACGTGGTGAAGGTCTTGGCCGCCTTGGTCCGCACCTCGCGCGCGTCTTGGAACACCGTGCCCTCGATCAGATCGACATGCTTCAGCCTGAAGGACGAAATCGCCCCGTCCCGTGCGCCGGTGATCATCAGAAAGGCAAAGAGCGCCTTGTTGCGCCGTTCGATGTCTGTGCCGTCTGGCATCCGATCGAAGGCATGGCGGCATTGTGCGAGCGTCGGGTAAGGGGCTTCGCGCTGGGCGTGGGCGATGCGGGCATCCTTGGCGTTCTGATTGAAGTATTCCGCGTCGGAGTAGCTGATCCGCGATTTGTAGCCCGGCTGACCGGCCAGCCAGAGAAAGAACGCCTTGTTCGCGCGCAGAATGCTGCTGACCGTTGCCTTGGACAGCGGCTTGCCGGTGGTGGCGCTCCGCTCCTCGTTCAGCTTGGCCTTGAAGGCGCGCGGCTGCTCGATGTGGAACTTCTTGAACGACTTGTAGCCGGTGCTGGCCTCGAAGCGCAGGATTTCATCAGCGGCCTTGAGCACGGTCTTCTCATCGCACCGCTTCGCCTCCCGCAGAAAGGTTAGATAGGCGCGTTTGATCCGTTCGTTTTCTTCATTCACCTTGCGGGGCATCTTGTTTCTTCTCGAAGTGGTGGTTTGAACAGGGGTGCGGGGTATCCTTTAGGGGCGCGCGGCCCTGTTCGTTTCGAGGTCGAAGTATTCGGACCAGTGGGGGATCTGTGCCGCCCCGATGACGCGGGAACAGACCGTTTCGCAGGCCTCGCAGAAGCCGGTTATCCGGGTAGGTTTTCCGGGCGCATGGTCAAGCTGAACCAG
Source organism: Pseudomonadota bacterium (assembly GCA_027592105.1). Taxonomy (GTDB): domain Bacteria; phylum Pseudomonadota; class Alphaproteobacteria; order Rhodobacterales; family Rhodobacteraceae; genus Roseicyclus. Next base: position 12,644 of record JAQCLA010000007.1, read on the forward strand.
ACCGGCGTAGGGTTTGCGCGGTGCCTTGCAGGAGAGGCAAAAGAGCTCGTTCGGTGCGAGGGGCCGCTTCGTCTTTGCGGTGCGATCGGCGAGAAACTCCTTCGCAGCTTCTCCCAAGATTAGCGTCGGGCGCTGGCCGGTCATGGCAGGCAATCCCTGTTTCAGCCACGATCGGACTGTGCCAACGGACACGCTCAGCGCACGTGCCAGTTCAGGCACGTTATAGGTCTGTGCCGCCCGGAGCCGCCTTGGATCAGCGCGCTTCGCCATTGCCTACATCCTCGAACAGGGCGCGGATGTCCTCGACCTGCCAGGCCGTGGTGCGCGGGCCAAGTTTCAGGGGCTTCGGAAAACGCCCGTCGCGCACGCCTTGCCACCAGGTCGATTTGGACACGGGGATCGGGCCATTGGGCGCGAGGATCTGGGAAAGCCGGACAAGACCGGTGCGGGGGAAGCTCTGCTCGTTCATCTTGGTGCCTCAGCGTCTGATGTCGTCCGATACCGACATGCCTAAGAATGCTGTGGCTTTGTGCGATCAGGCTTTGGTCAAAAAAGAACAGACTTAAAACACTGAAAATAAACAAATAATTCAGAACTAATCGTAATACGATTAGACTGCTGCGCGAAGCTATCCGTCTTCGGGCCGCTGCCTTGCGCCAAGTCGCAGATACTTGAGGATCGTCTCGCGCGAAACCGACAGCCCTTCCTCGTCGCAGATGGCTTGGATTTCTCCAGGGATTGGCGACTTTTTGCTCCCAGGCTGGTAGCCATATTCCCGGATCGCTATCGCCGTCAGAATTTTCGCAATGGACGCGATCTCGCGGGGGTCGTCCCTGCCGCTAGTCTCCTCGACCGGTGCCAGAGTTGGAGCCCCTGACCGTCGCCCGGCGATCTTGGCTAGGCACCCAAGAAATCCGGGATGAGCCGGGAACTCGGTTGCGCGCATCCAGTCGAGCAGCTCTGGGCCTTTGAAGCCGCTCCGACTTGCAGAGATTGACTTGGCCGCCCGTGCAAGTTGTTCTCGGATCGAGAGCATGTATGTGCGTTCGCGATGTTCACGCGGCGGAATTGAATGGTCGAGGCGCAGGGCTTTGTCCCAATCGGCTCGTGGATCGAAACCCACGCAAAGCCACAGGGTTTCCTCTATCGTCAGTCCTTCCATACGGCTCCAGTAATTGTAATCGGCCGCATAATGCGGGTTGCCGAGGCCCGCCAAGAAAACCGGGTTCAGATCGCGGATAAAGGACAGTCGATCCCGCAATGTGTTCCAAACGGCCTTTAGATCATCTGCGCTTGCGGTGCCGTCGTCGCCATAATGTTCCTTCAGGTCAGCCAATGTTACCGATTGAAGGATCGCGTTGGCCGTATCGAGGACTTCCTGAAGCGTTTCCTTATGCGTCTCAAGGGACGCCTGAAAGTGGGAGGTCAACGCTGGTGGCGGGGCCATAGCTACCCACTCAACAACTGGGCCGAGTTGTCGTCGGAGAATTGCAGCGCGGAGTTGGTTCTTTTGGCTCAAGAGGCTTTGGCGATAAAGTGAGGTCCAGGTCGTTAGCTTGCCCGCAATTCGTCGAGATAACCAGCCCACCAATCCGCCAGCCTTACACGTTCCTCCCAATGTTCTCCTCGTGAATAAGCGCGGCGCACGGCGTTGGCCTCCACGTGCGCCAGAGCGCGCTCGACCGCATCGGGGTTCCATTGGCCGCTTTCGTTGGCCAGCGTCGAAAAGCTGGCGCGGAAGCCGTGCGCGGTCATTTCCTCGCTGGAATACCCGATCCGGCGCAGGGCGGCATTCAGGGTGTTTTCGCTCATCGGGCGCTGCCAGGATCGCAGGCTGGGGAACAGGTAAGTGCCGCTGCCGGTCAGGGCGCGCAATTCTTCCAGCAAGCTGAGCGCTTGCTTAGGCAGGGGCACGCGGTGCGAGCGGCGCATTTTCATCCGCGCGGGCGGGATGCTCCAGATCCGCGCCTCCGTATCGAACTCGTCCCATGTCGCATGGCGCAATTCGCCTGGGCGTTGCACCAGCAGCGCCAAGAGATGAAGGCCGATCCGCGTCGTGACTTGCCCGTGAAACGCATCGATCGCGCGCATCAGCCCGCCAAGTTCGATGGGGTCGAGGATGGCCGCGCGCGGCGTGACGGTGGGCGCGATCAGCGCGCCGCGCAGCGCATAGGTTGGGTCTGTCTCGGCCACGCCATTGGCCACAGCGTAGCGAAACACCGCGCCGATCTTTGATCGCAACCGGCGGGCGGTCTCGTAGTTGCCCTTGGCCTCCACGCGGCGCAGGCAGTCGAGGATCATCGGCGGCGTGACATCGGTGATCGGGCGTGCGCCGAATGCGTCGTTTGCCATGCCCAGCAACCATTCCGTTTTGTCCATCGTCGCTTGAGCCTTGCCCTCGCGGTGGGCCTTGTCGATGAAGGCCTCCGCCTGCGAGGCAAAGGTTATGCCACGGCGTTCGCGGTCAGCGCGCTTGCGTTCCTGTTTGATCTCGCCAGGATCACTGCCCGCCGCGAGCAAGCTGCGTGCCTCGTCCCGCAATTGGCGGGCACGGGCGAGGCTGATGGCGGGATAGGCGCCGAAAGACAGGCGTTTCTCACGACCCGCAATACGATACTTCATATTCCAAAGCCGCGAACCGGTCGGCGTGACCGTCATGTAGAGCCCATCGAAATCCCCTACCTTGTAGGGCTTTGCCTTGGGCTTGAGGTTCCTGAGTTGAATATCCGACAGGGGCATGTTGGGGGCATCCTGTTTTGTGCGCACTCGCGATGCCCCCAAGAAAGCCCCCAAGCTGGGGGCATTTCCTCACACATGTCCGGACAACATCGGACAAAGGGATCTCGCAATACCCTTATAAACAAGGCGCTTCAGGATGTCATCGGATGATTTCGGAGAGAAGAATGGTGCCGCTGAAGGGACTCGAACCCCCGACCCCATCATTACGAATGACGTGCTCTACCAGCTGAGCTACAGCGGCATTCTTCTCTGCGCGGGGCGATTGCCCGCGGTGCCGTTTGCGACCAAAGGTCGATCGCGCGGCGGCACACCGCGCGGCCTCTTAGCAAGCCGTGCAGGGCGTGCCTAGCCCTAAATTCGGGCGCTGTCGTCACGGACGACGGTCGCGTCCTGCGCAGCCTCTTCGACGCTCTCCGCGTTGATGGTCTGTGCCTCCTCGGCATCTTGCGCGCGGCCATCCTCCAGCGCGCCAACGATGAGCGGCAGCATCTGCGCCGGGCCCATCAGCGCCGCATCGCTTTGCGCCACCTCTTGCCAGCTGAGCCGGTCAAAGCTGCCGCAATGGGCACAGACAGGGCGCCATTCAGCATGGATATGGCCACAGCCGTCACAGACCCATTGCATGCCGCGCGGGGCCATCACCGCCTTGGCCAGCCATGCGCGCACCAGCCGATCCTCGGCCCCCGCACCGCGTTCGATCGCGGCCATGATGGTCAGGCTGCGCGCGGTCGGCTGGGTTTCCGCCAGATCGCCGAGTGCGCGGCGTGCAGCGGGGAAATCCTCGGCTGCGATCTGCAGTTCGGCCTCGAGCATCTTGGCTTCGGGGTGGCCCGGATGCTTGGCGATCAAGGGCTTGAAGCGTTTCACGCGTTCGGCGGGTGTCTCGCCCGGTGCGATCTCGGCGAACGCGGCGGCCAGATCGGGGTGCGGATCAGTCGCCCAAGCCGACTTCACGATCTTTTCGGCCTGTTTCACCTTGCCATCGGCAATCGCCAGCCGCGCGGCCATCACGGCGGCGGGCACCAGACCCGGCGCCATGCGCTGCGCGGTCTCCGCGTCACGCTTGGCCTCGGCGATCTTGCCCTCGGCCATCGCATCGCGTGCATGGGCCAGCGCCAGCACCGCATCGCGGCGCTTATGCACATCACGCGGCAGGTTGCCCGATTTCAGCGCGGCGGCCAGTGTCGCGCGTGCGCCGGCCCAATCCTCGTGCCGCGCCTGAAGCTGCAACAGCGTGGTCTGCACCTCTTCGTTGCGGGGGCGGATCGCCAGTGCCTTTTCAGCTAGCTTCATGGCGGTGTCGGTATCGCCCGCCGCCAGCTTTTGTTTCATCAAGCCGCGCACACCGACAAAGCGGGTGCGGTCGTCGGTGACCAAAGCCTTGAAGGTCGCGGTCGCCAAGGCGGTGTCGCCCACCATTTCAGCCCCTTGCGCGACGACCAGCTTGGTCAATTCGGGGCGGCCCAGATATTTCTCGGCCCGCTCTGCCTTGCGGATCGCAAGACGCCCTTCGCCTGCGGCCAAGGCCATCATGCCCTCGGCCAGCGCCTCATAGCCTTTGCGTTCGGCGCGGCGGTTGAAATAGCGGCTGATCGCGGTCTCATCGCCGTTGAGAAAGCGCAAGGTTGCGACCAAGAGGCCGACCAACTTGAACAAGAGCCAAACGGCGATCAGCAGCACCAGCGCGCCAAGGATCGCCAGAAGCGGTGTCAACACGAACTCGCGCCCCATGACGGTCAAGAGTGCGAGATCGCCCATCTCCATCAGATGGCCGGCGCCATAGGTGAGCCCCGCGATCAGCGCGATGAAGATGAGGACTTTCAGCAAGGACCAAAGCATCGCAGCGCCCCCCTCAACGATCGGTTGCCGCAAGCGCGGCGGTCAGGGCAGCAAGCCCCGCCTCTGCCGCGCGTCGCGCTTCGACATCAGCGACCCAAGGGGCAAGAACGTCACGCGCCCCCTGCGGAAGTGCGGCGATCTCGGCCAAGGCGGCCTCCAGATCGCCGCCCGCCACGGCGGCCCCGACCCGGCTCAGCACTGCATCGGGGTCATCACCGTCACGCGGTGCGACTGCGCGCCCGCCGATCTGGCCCATGACAAAGGCACCCAGCCGGTCGCCCATGCTTTCGCCCGCGGTTTCTTGCAAGGCGACAGGCAAGGCTGCACGCGCCAAGGGGGCAAAGCCGCGCGTCAAAGCATCTTGTGTCGGCACACCCGCCTCTGCCACCGCTTGCAGCGCATCGGGGATCTCGACCGTGGCCGCGACCGTGGCCAAGGGTGCGGCGAAAGCTGCGCCGCTGGCCACTGCGGCTTGTACTTGGCCGAGCGCCGCTTCGGCGGCAGCGCGGGCAAGGGCGGCCGCGGCCGCCGCCTCGGCTGCGGCGATGGCTTGAAGGGCTGTGGCCTCGGCCTCGGCGGCTTGCGTGGCGGCGGCTTCTTGCAATGCTGCGGCTTCGGCTGCGATGGCGTCGCGCTCTGCGGCCAGTTCGGCGGCACGCGCATCGGCGGCTTGTTGGGCGGCCAAAAGATCCTCATCGGCATTGCCGGTGAAAACCGGGCGGTTTTCCAAGGCCCCGACCCGCGCGGCCAATGTCGCGATTCCATCGGTCGAGGCGTCGATCCGGCCCGATAGCGCCGCGATCTGGTCGATCACGGGCGAAAGGTCGATTGCGGCCTCCGCAGGCGGCGTGGTTTGCGGCGCTGCGCTGCCAAGTGCGGCGATCTGATCTTGCAGCGCCGACAGCGCCGCGCCTTGCTCGGCCAAGGCCGCTGCGAGGGCCGGAGCGGCTGTGCCGCCGCCTTGGCCGCTGGGCAGCAAGCCCATGTAGGCTGCGCCATATCCGATCCCTGCGGCCACCAGACCGCCCAGCACAAGCGGCACGATCCCGGCGCGCTTTTGCGGCGCGGGGGGTGATGGCGGTGCGGCCGCAATCGGTTCAGCGATCAGCGTCGCATCTTCGATAGCGTCGGGCTTGGTCTCTGCATCGCTTGGCGCATCGGCGGTCACTTGCGCGTGATCCTCCGCTGGCGTCGCGATCGCCTGCGTATCTGCCGCGACAGGTTGCGCAACCGAATCGTTTGCGTGGGTCTCAGTGTTGACCGCTGCGGTGTCTGGCTGGGTTTCGGCGGTGTCGGAACTGGTCTTTGCCTTGCGCCGATTGCCTGTGCTGGTTGAGCTTTTCGAGCTTGCGCGTACCACCTGATCCGTCCTTCGAATGTACACCTTACAATGTCAAACGCAGCTTACAGTTGCGCCCGGCCAAGCCTAGACCAGCCTCACCAACCCCTCAAGTCGCGGAATGCAGTGAAATCACCGCAGCCACTGCGCGGATCATCGCAGGGGCATCTGTTTGCGCGGCGACATGGGCGCGCGCGGCCAGCATCGGGGGCAGCGCGTCGCGCACCGCCGCGCTCAAGGCCACGGGGATCACGGGCGCAGCATCACCCGCCGCCTGCACGAAGAGCGCGGCGCTACGCGGTGAAAACAGCGGGGCGATCACCGGCCCCGGATGGGCAAGGGCTGTGGCAAAGCCCGCGTTGGGCGCAATCGCCCTTTGGTCGTAGATCGGATAGGCCCGCGCCTCCAGCCCCGCGGCGGCCAGCCGCGTTGCGACATCCCCGCGTTGATGTGTGCCGCACAAATGCATGAGCTGCCCGCGCGGCGCGGCTTGGCGCAGAAGGGCCACCAGCGCGTCCGCATCCCCATCGGCACTTTGGGCCGTCAGGCCGATGGCCGCCGCCGCCGCTGCCGTGCGCGCGCCGACACACCAAGCGGGCAGATCGCGCCGCCCACTTTGCGCGGCAAAGGTGTCGACCCCGGCCGCCGAGGTAAAGATCAGCCCGCCCGCCCCCTCCAGATCGGGCAGATCCCCGCTTGCCACGATCTCCATCAAGGGCGCGATGCAGATCGCCATCGGCCCAAGTGCCTTTTGCAAGGCATCGGCAAATTGCGCCGATGCCGCCCTTGGGCGGGTCAGCAAGATCAACGGCGCAATGGCAGTGGCATTGTCAGACATGGGGTGCAGTGTTACCTGCCAAGACCTGATCTGACAACGCGTGCCCATGACCACAGCCCTGACCATCCTTGGCCTTGAATCAAGCTGCGATGACACCGCGGCCGCAGTGTTGCGCGCGGGCGAAGGCGTACCCGCGATCTTGTCGAGCATCGTGGCAGGTCAAACCGATCTGCACGCGGCCTTTGGTGGCGTGGTCCCCGAGATTGCGGCGCGCGCCCATGCCGAGAAACTCGATCACGTGGTGGAACAGGCGCTGGCCGCCGCCGGTGTGACCCTGTCCCAGATCGACGCCATTGCCGTGACCGCCGGACCGGGGCTGATCGGGGGCGTCTTGTCTGGCGTGATGGCGGCCAAGGGGCTCGCCATGGGCTTGGGCAAGCCGCTGGTCGGCGTCAACCATCTGGCGGGCCATGCGCTGACCCCGGTTCTGACCGATGGTTTGGCCTTTCCCTACCTGATGCTGCTCGTTTCCGGCGGGCATTGCCAATTTCTGCGCGTGGATGGCCCAGAGGCGTTTACACGGCTTGGCGGCACCATCGACGACGCGCCGGGCGAAGCCTTCGACAAGGTTGCCCGCCTCTTGGGCCTGTCTCAACCCGGTGGCCCGGCGGTCGAGGCGGCGGCCCTTTCGGGCAATCCCGCGCGCTTTGATCTGCCGCGCCCGCTTTTGGATCGGCCGGGATGCGATCTGAGCTTTTCGGGGCTGAAAACCGCCGCTTTGCGCGCGCGTGATCAATTGATTGCGGCCCAAGGCGGGCTGTCCGAACAAGATCGCGCCGATCTTTGCGCCGGGTTCCAAGAAGCGGTAGCCGATGTTTTGGCGATCAAATCCGCCCGCGCGCTGGCGGATCAACCGGTGCTGACGGGCTTTGCCGTGGCCGGTGGCGTGGCCGCCAACCGCGTCTTGCGCGCCCGGCTGATGGCGGTGGCCGCCGATGCGGACCTGCCCTTTATCGCGCCGCCCTTGGCGCTTTGCACCGATAATGCCGCGATGATCGCCTTTGCCGGGCTTTTGGCGCTGCAAGCGGGGCGGACCGACGATCTGACGCTGTCTGCCCGCCCGCGCTGGCCGCTTGATAGCGATGCCACACCCTTGATCGGGTCGGGCAAGAAAGGCGCCAAGGCATGAAGGGGCAGATCGACATCATCGGCGCGGGCGCTTTCGGCACCGCACTTGCCATCACCTATGCCGCGGCGGGCCATCAGGTCACGCTGTTGGCCCGTGACGATGCCGCCGCCATGATGAAGGCGGGCGAAAATACGCGCCGCTTGCCCGGTTTTGCCTTTCCCCCCGGTCTGCGCGTGACCGATGATGTGACAGATCTGACGGCTGATCTGGCGCTTCTCGCGCTGCCCACGCAAAGCCTTGGCGCGTTCTTGGCCGCGACACCGCTTAGCGCGCAAGTGCTGGTCTCTTGCGCCAAGGGGATTGACCGTGCCACCGGGCTTGGCCCCAGCGCCCTCATCGCGCGTCATACCACCGCGCGTGCGGCACAGCTGACTGGGCCAAGCTTTGCCGTCGATATCGCGGCGGGATTGCCCACCGCGCTGACGCTGGCCTGCGCCGATGATGGGGCAGGGGCCGCGCTGCAAGATCGGCTCTCCACATCGCTTTTGCGGCTGTATCGCACCACCGATGTGATCGGCGCGGAAATGGGCGGTGCGTTGAAAAACGTGGTGGCCATCGCTGCCGGTGTCGTGATCGGCGCAGGTTACGGCGAAAGCGCGCGCGCGGCGCTGATGACCCGCGGTCTGGCCGAGATGACGCGCCTTGCCGTGACCCTTGGCGCCGAGCAGGCGACGCTGCGCGGCCTGTCGGGTCTGGGCGATCTGATCTTGACCTGCAACTCCGAGAAATCGCGCAATTTCCGCTATGGCTTGGCCTTGGCGCGAGGCCAAGGGCTTGCGGCCGATATCACCGTCGAAGGGCTGCACACTGCGCGCGAGATTGCCGCGCGGCCCGCTCTCGACACCCCCATCGCCGATGCGGTGGCAGCCCTTGCCGATGGCCGCGCGGATCTTGCCGCGCTGGCCGATATGCTGCTCAATCGCCCCCTCAAGCCGGAGTGAAGCGATGCGTTACTGGTTGTTCAAATCCGAACCCGACGCGTGGTCATGGGATCAACAGATGGCCAAGGGCGATCGGGGCGAGGAATGGTCAGGCGTGCGCAACTACCAAGCGCGCAATTTCATGCGCGAGATGGTCTTGGGTGATCTGGGCTTTTTCTACCATTCCCAAAGCGACAAGGCGGTGGTGGGCATTGTTTCTGTCATCGCCACCGTCCATCCCGATAGCACCAGCGATGATCCCGCGTGGGAATGCGTGGACCTCAAGGCGGTGCAAGCCATGCCGCGCCCCGTGACGCTCGCCGCGATCAAGGCACAGCCCGATCTGGCCGATATGGCGCTGGTCAGAAGCCCACGCCTGTCGGTGCAGCCCGTGAGCGCCGATCAATGGGCCATCATCTGCAAAATGGGCGGTCTGTAGGGCGCGCCTTGACGCGCGCCGCCCGCCGCATGGTGCGCCTGAAGGCGTATCCTTCCACGCTAAAATTCTCACGAAAAAGGAGGGCCCCGACCAGGCGAGGCCCTCCACCACCCACGCGCTCACTCGCTCCGCGTGTTCTTGATGTCGGGCCCGTCCATACTGGTCGGGCGTTGCGGCTGTCATATCGCAACGCGCAAACCTAGGCAAAGAAATAGCCTGTCGTATTCAAGATACATTCGCCACAAATGCGTATGGGCCCATCCCGCAGGGATAGGCCCTGATCCTGTTCGGATGTGGTGTGGCTTAGCCGTAGATGCTTTCTTTTTTGAAGTGCTTGGCAAGCATGTAATAGATCACCGCGCGGTACTTGTTGCGCTCGGACCGGCCATAGGTCTCGATCACGCTGGCGATCGCCGCGTCAAGCTCTGGGCCGTCCTTGAGCCCCAGCTTCTTGATCAGGAAATTCTTCTTCACCGTTTCGATCTCGCCCGGCTGGCTGCCCGCAACGGTGGATGCATCGGCGTCATAGATCGAAGGGCCACAGCCGATGGTGACCTTGGTCAAAAGGTCCATATCCGGCGTCATGCCGCATTTGTTCTTCAGATCGTCAGCATAGCGTGCGATCAGCTCGTCCCGTTTGCCCATACTCTTTACTCCCAGTAACGCATGTCCCGACTTGCCCAAACTGGCCAAGCTCTGCGGCGACGTTACCCAAGGTAGCCCCGCTGTCAAAAGATTAATTCAAAAGAAAATAGATACGACGCAGCCAA
>JAQCLA010000267.1 GCA_027592105.1 Pseudomonadota bacterium
GCCCGAGCTTGGCGGGCGTGATGGCCCCGAGCCTGTGCGCTATGGCGATTGGGAGAAAAAGGGCATCGCGATCGATTTCTGACGCCGGCCCCTATTCCAGCGTCAGATCGGCGAACATGCCCGCCCCTTGGTCGGATGTGAACCGAAGTGTCGGGCCGTTTTCCTGCACCAATTGGCAATTATACCCAAGATCGGTGTCGTTCCAAAACAGGTCGCGGCAGAAATAGCCGTTTTCCCAGCGCCATTGCCCGGTCACAGGGCCGCCAAAGGCGCGGCCTTGGATCTCGCCCGTGGGGGTGACGGTCAGCCGAATACCCAACCGGCGCAATTCGCGCCCTTCGATCAGCGCGACAAAGCGGGTGTCGCTGTCGACCACGCGAAACTCTTCGGCCTGGGCCGTGCGCGGACCGACGATCAGGCCAAGGCCCAGCCCGGCAATCGCAAGGATTGTGAAATGGCGGATCATGCTACGCTCTCGGATGCACGGTACATGATGAGCGAGCTAGAAACCGAACGCCGGAATTCAAGCGGTCGGCGGATTTATGCCAAGCCCAAGACATCCATCATGTCGTAATGGCCCGGTGCCTTGCCTTGGCCCCAGAGCGCCGCTTTGATCGCGCCGCGCGCAAAGATCGCCCGGTCGGTGGCCACATGGCGCAAGATGATCCGTTCGCCCGGTGCGGCAAAGATCACATCATGCTCGCCCACGATATCGCCGCCACGGATCGCGCTGAAACCGATATCGCCGCGGCGGCGTTCCCCGGTGATCCCGTCGCGCCCACTGTCGCTGACATCGCCCAGCGCCACGCCGCGCCCCGTGGCCGCGGCCTCGCCCAGCATCAGCGCCGTGCCGGAGGGGGCATCGACCTTGTGGCGGTGATGGGCCTCGACGATTTCGATATCGAAATCGGCATCGAGGGCGCGGGCGACCTGCTGGGTCAACCGCGTCAGCAGGTTCACGCCAAGGCTCATGTTTCCGGCACGCACGATCACGGCATGGCGGGCGGCGGCATCAAGGGCCGTGATATCGGCCGCACTCAGCCCCGTGGTGCCGATGACATGCACACAGCGCGCCTGTGCGGTCAGTTGTGCATGGGCCAGCGTCGCGGCGGGTGCGGTGAAATCGATCACGGCCTGTGCCTTGACGATCACCTCCAACGGGTCTTGGGTCACGATCACGCCAAGGGCTGCGCGGCCCATCGCCTCGCCCAGATCGCGGCCGATCCAAGCATGGCCGGGCCGCTCGGTCGCGCCCATCAGATGCGCCTTGTCGCTTGCCGCGATCGTATCGACCAGCATTTGCCCCATGCGCCCCGAGGCACCCATCACCGCGATCCCGACACTGTCGGCCATGTCATATCCCTCCGTCTGTCGTGGCCGCTGATAGCCGATCGGCACGCTTTGGCAAAGCCGTCGCTTGCGACAAGCCCCGCCATCCCATAAGTGCGGGATGGAACAGCACAGGCGGTAGCATGGCAAAGAACCGGCATTCCGAGGGCGCAGGCCCCTCGCAGCGACAGCTTCGCGTGGGCGAGTTGATCCGGCGCACCTTGTCCGCCGTTTTGGCGCGTGGCGACGTGCATGACCCGGAATTGAACGCCATGTCGATCACCGTGGGCGAGGTGCGCACATCACCCGATCTGAAAATCGCGACCGTCTATGTCATGCCGCTGGGCGGTGCGCGGCGCGAGGATGCGATCCAAGCGCTCAAGCGCAACCGTGGTGAATTGCGCCGCGAGATCATGCGCGAGATGACGTTGAAATATGCACCCGATCTGCGTTTCGTGATCGACGAGACCTTTGACCGGATGGATGAGACACGCGCCCTGTTTGCCCGCGAAGATGTCATGCGCGATATCGAAGGGGGCGAGGCAGAGGATCACGAATGAGGCGCGCGCTTGCCATCATCGCGGCCTTGTGGCTTGCCCCGACCAGCGCGCTGGCCTGCACGCAAGTGGTGTTTGACGGCGCGCCCTTTACCAGTTGCCGGATCGACCTGCAGCAAAGCGAGCTGCGTTTGTTTTTGCGCGATCAGGCCGGTGCCATCTATGGCGGATTTGCACCCATCGATGCTGCATTGGCGCCGGGCAAGCGCTTGGGCGTGGCGATGAATGCCGGGATGTTTCACCCGGACCGTGCGCCCGTTGGCCTTTATATCGAGGACGACATTGAGCAGATGCGCATCGTCACGCGCGCAGGGCCGGGCAATTTCGGGCTTTTGCCCAATGGGGTGCTGTGCCTGACGCAGGCGCGCGCGCAGATCATCGAAAGCCGCGCCTTTGCCGCCGCGCCGCCCAGCTGCCGGGATGCGACGCAATCGGGGCCGATGCTGGTGATCGATGGGGCGCTGCATCCGCGCTTTTTGCCCGAGAGCGACAGCCGCAATCTGCGCAATGGCGTGGGCGTGGATGCGTCGGGCCAGATCGTGCATCTGGTGATCTCGGATGCGCCGGTCAATTTCCACCATTTCGCGCGGTTTTTCCGCGATCATCTGGGCCTGTCGCAGGCGCTTTATTTCGATGGGCGGGTCTCGCGGCTTTATGCGCCCGAGATTGGGCGCGCCGATATCGGGCTGCCTGTCGGGCCGATCATCGGCACGGTCATCGATGCGGCAGTTGACGGGGCCGCGTCAGGCGGATAGCCCGCCGCTCTTTCCACCGATCACGGGAGCAGGTCATGGGGCGCAATCGCAAGGGGCGTGAAGTTTCCGGCTGGCTCTTGGTCGACAAGCCGGCGGGCATCACCTCGACCAGCGTGGTCAACAAGATCCGCTGGGCCTTTGAGGCAAAGAAAGCCGGTCATGCAGGCACGCTTGACCCTGATGCGACAGGCATGCTGCCCGTCGCGCTGGGCGAGGCGACAAAGACCATCGCCTATCTGGGCGAGGCGCTGAAAGGATATGATTTCCGCGCATGCTGGGGATCGGCCACCACCACCGATGATGCGGCGGGTGATGTGATCGCGACATCGCCCCTGCGCCCGACCGAGGCCGCGATCCTTGCCGCCTTGCCGCAATTCATCGGCGATATCCGGCAGGTGCCGCCGCAATTCTCGGCGGTAAAAATCGATGGTGAACGTGCTTATGATATCGCGCGCGGTGGTGAGACCATGGATCTGGCGGCGCGCGATCTGCATGTCGATGCGCTGGAACTGGTGGGCATGCCCGATGCCGATCATGCTGATCTGCATTTCGTGTGTGGTTCAGGCGGCTATGTGCGGTCAATCGCGCGCGATCTGGGGCAGGTCTTGGGCTGTTTGGGCCATGTGCTCTATCTGCGCCGCACATGGGTTGGCCCCTTCGATATCGAGGATGCGGTCAGCATGGCGCAAGTCGAGGCTTTGGCCCGCACGCCCGAGATCGACGCGCTGCTCAAGCCTGTGGCCTTGGCCTTGGGCGAGTTGCCCATGCTTTGCGCGACCGATGCAGGGGCCGCGCGGCTAAAAAACGGCAATCCCGGCCAAGTGCTGCCGGGTGCGGCCAGCTATGGCGATCTGGTCTGGGTCAGCTACGCGGGCCAACCCTTGGCCATCGGCCGCCTACGCGCAGGCGAGGTGCATCCCGAGCGGGTGTTCAACCTGTAGCAAAGCGAAACATGGCAGAACTGGGGCCATGCGCGGCACAAAAAGCCCAGATCCCTCCATGATCCGACCATTTTGCAGCGATATCCATCAGGGCAGTGAAAAAGATTCGCCCTGCTGGATGCTGTGTTGCGCCATCAGTCGGCATAAAGGAGATCAGAATGTTCCGCATACTCGCTGCAACTGC
>JAQCLA010000008.1 GCA_027592105.1 Pseudomonadota bacterium
CTTGGCCGATGAATTCGCGCGCCAAGGCTTGGATGCGCCGATGGTCGATATCTCGGGGGGTGACCAAGGTGGACGGCAACCGCGCGACGATGATCAGAGCGCCGCAGATGATGGGCAAGATCGCGCCATCGGACACCCCATAGTTTTAAACGCCAACGCAGCCCCAAGGGTTGCAGCAGTGGGACTTGATCTACGTCTTTAGCGAGGAGAGCGAGATGGATATCGTTCAAAATACCCAAACCTTTGGCTCACGCAGCCAAAGCAACAGCGCGGCCAATGCTGCAGGTGCGATCAGCTCGGATTTCGAGACATTCTTGCGGCTTCTGACCACCCAGATGCAGAATCAAGACCCGCTCAACCCGATGGAATCGACCGAGTTTGCCAGCCAGCTTGCGCAATTCTCAGCCGTGGAACAGCAGGTGCGCAGCAATGAATTGCTTGTAGGATTGCAGGCCGGTCTGCAAACGCTGGGCATGGGGCAGATCGGGTCGTGGATCGGGATGCAGGCGCGCGCCGAAATGCCCGTGAATTTCCAAGGTCAAAGCGTAACGCTGTCGGGCGCGCGCCATGTATTGGCCGACCGAATGGAATTGATCGTGCGCGATGAGGCGGGCGAGGTGGTGCAACAGCTACCCATCGCGCTGAGCGATGATAGCTTTGCATGGAATGGCACCGGGGTAGATGGCCGCGCGCTGCCGCCTGGGCTGTACAGCTTCTCGGTCCAGAATTGGTCTGGCGAAGAGATGATCGAGGAACGTGGCGCGATGGTCTACGGCACCATCCAAGAGGTCGCGATGGTCGGCGAAGAAGTATGGCTATCGATGGAGGGTGGGGTAGGCATTCCCGCAGGTGATCTTTTGGGGTTGGGCCGGCCGGGGGGCTAAGGCTCAGGTCAGATAGGCCAAGATCGCAACCGCACCCGCCCCAAGGATCAACCCGGCGGCAGCGATCCCCACCCGTTCGGGCCAAGGGCTACGCCGTTCGATGCGCGGGGGGTTGGCCTGTGCCAAAAGCGCCTTTTCAGCCAAGCCAGGCAGGCGAGGGCCAAAGCGGGCTAGCACGCGCGCGGTTGCCACCAGATCGCGCAGCGCGGCCTTGGGGCCGATATTTTCGCGGATATATTCCTCGACCACGGGGCGGGCGACTGTCCAGATATTGATCTCGGGATCAAGCGAGCGGGCCACACCCTCGACCACCACCATCGTGCGCTGCAGCAAGATCAGCTCGGTCCGCGTTTCCATGCCGAACCGTTCGGTCACCTCGAAGAGATAGGCCAAAAGCCGCGCCATCGAGATGCGGCTGGCATCCATGCCGAAGATCGGCTCGCCCACGGAACGGAGCGCTTGGGCAAACTCGTCGATATCGCGGTCGGCGGGCACATAGCCTGCTTCGAAATGCACCTCGGCCACGCGGCGATAATCCTTGCGGATAAAGCCCATCAAGATCTCGGCATAAACACGGCGCGTGTACGAATCGAGCCGCCCCATGATCCCGAAATCCAGCGCCACCAGATCCCCATTGGGCGCGATCTTGAGGTTGCCGTGATGCATATCGGCGTGAAAAAACCCGTCGCGCAGCGCATGGCGCAAGAACATCTGCAACACGCGTGCGCCCATCGCGCGGCGGTCGACACCATTGGCGTCGATGGTTTCCAGATCCGAAAGCGTTGTGCCCGTGACCCATCCCAGCGTCATCATTCGGCGCGAGGACAAGAACCATTCGACCTGTGGCACGACGAAACCGGCGTCATCCTTGGTATTGGCGTGAAACTCACCGCAGGCCGAGGCCTCAATCCGCAGGTCCAACTCCTGCATCACGACGCCTTCGAAATGTGTGATCACGTCGCGTGGCCGCAACCGGCGCGAGGCAGGCGAGAGTGTCTCGACGAACCACGCGATCAGGAAAAAGGCGTCGATATCCTTGCGAAAGGCACGCTCGATGCCGGGACGCAGGATCTTGACCGCGACTTCGCGCCCATCCCCCACCAGCCTCGCGCGATGCACCTGTGCGATGGAGGCGGCGGCAACAGGTTCCGAGAATTCCGAAAAAAGCGCGTCCAGTGGCTTTTCCATCTCTTGGGCTACGACGCGCTTGGCCTCGGCCAAGGGAAAGGGCGGCAGCTTGTCTTGCAAGACCTGCAATTGCAGCGCCATCTCGGCGCCCACCACATCGGGGCGGGTCGAAAGGATCTGGCCGAACTTGATATAGGCAGGGCCAAGGGCGGTTAGCGCGCGCGGCACGGGCGGCACGCTGGGATCACCGCGCAGGCCCAAGAATTTGAACGGCCAGCCCAAGACACGCGCGGCGACACGGATCGCGCGCGGCGCTTCGACCGCTTCAAGCACGGCACTCATCGCGCCTGTTCGCTCGAAGGTCGCGCCGGTGCGGATCAACCGCCAGATGTTGTGGGGGCCCTTCACCTCAGATTTTCCAGCCCGAATGAAGGGCAGCAATCCCCATCGAGAGGTTGCGGAAACTCACCTGTTCAAAGCCTGCATCGCGGATCATCTGGGCGAAAGTTTCCTGATCGGGAAAGCGGCGGATCGATTCGACGAGGTATTGGTAGCTGTCGCGATCGCCCGCGATCAGCTGGCCCATGCGCGGGATCACATTGAAGGAATACAGATCGTAGAGCTTTTGTAGCCCGTCATTGGGCAATTGGCTGAATTCCAGCACCATCAGCCGCCCGCCGGGGCGCAGCACGCGAAACGCCTCGGAAAGCGCATCTGGAATGCGGGTCACGTTGCGGATGCCGAAACTGATCGTGTAGCGGTCAAATGTGTTGTCCTCAAAGGGCAGGGCCATCGCATCGCCCACGATCCAGTCGAGTTTTTCGGCCATTTGTGCCGCTTCGGCGCGCTTTTGCCCCTCGATCAACATGGATTCGGTCATGTCGAGCACGGTGGCACTGGCACCCGGCGCGCGGCCCAGAAAGCGGAACGCCACATCGCCCGTGCCACCCGCCACATCGAGCAGGCGTTGGCCATCGCGCGGCACCAGCCAATCCATCAGGGCATCTTTCCAGACGCGGTGGATGCCCATGCTCATCACATCGTTCATGATATCGTATTTCGAGGCGACATTGGTGAAAACGCCATGGACCATCCCGGCCTTGTCGTCCTCGGCCACATCCTTGAAGCCGAAATGGGTCGTGCGACCTGTGCTGTCCTCGGCCATCGGGCTTGTCCTTTTTCTCGTCCGCTTCTTCTTATAGAGGCACATCAGCGCGTTACAACGCCACCCGTGATATAGGAAAGCCCGCTTTGCCCGAACTTCCAGAAGTCGAGACAGTCCGTCGCGGGCTTGCCCCCGTGTTGGAGGGTGCGCGCATCGCGCAAGCTTTGGTCAATCGCCCCGATCTGCGCTGGCCTTTTCCCGAAAACATGGCCGCGCGGCTGACGGGGGCCAAGGTGACCGCGCTCAGGCGGCGGTCGAAATATATTCTGGCCGATCTGGATACAGGCGAGACCTTGATCGTGCACCTGGGCATGTCGGGGCGGATGATTATCTCGGCCCCCGAGGGCGCGCGCGATATGCTGGCACAGTTTCACCATCTGCACCCGGCCCCCGAAAAACACGATCATGTGGTGATCGACACCGATCAGGGCGCGCGCGTCACCTTCAACGATGCGCGCCGCTTTGGCACCATGGATTTATGCCCCACCGATGCGGTGGAACAGCATTGGCTGATCGCGGGTATCGGCCCCGAACCTTTGAGCAACGCCTTTCACGCCGATCACCTGATCGCGGCGTTCAAGGGCAAGCGCAGCCCGGTCAAAACCGCGCTTCTCGATCAGCGGATCGTGGCCGGGCTTGGCAATATCTATGTCTGCGAGGTGCTGCACCGTGCGGCCATCTCGCCTTTGCGCCATGCAGGCCGGATCGCCCCCGCGCGAGTCGCCGCAATGGTCCCCATCATCCGCGATGTGCTGTCCGAGGCGATCGAGGCGGGCGGCTCTTCCTTGCGCGACTACCGGCAGGCCGATGGTGAATTGGGATATTTTCAACACAGCTTTCGCGCCTATGGCCGCGAGGCTGAGCCCTGCCAAACCCCGGATTGCCAAGGGATTATCCGCCGCGTCGTGCAATCGGGGCGGTCGAGCTTCTATTGCCCTGCCTGTCAAAGATAGCTTGAAACCACGGCTCATGGTGCTAACCCTCCGCCCCCAAGCCCCAGTGGCACCCATAGCCCGAGAGCCCGACCCATGGCCTATGAGACCCTGATCGTCGACATCGAAGATCATATCGCGCTGATCAAGCTGAACCGTCCCGATGCACTCAACGCCCTCAACGCCACGCTGTTGGGTGAGTTGTCGGCAGCGCTCAAGGCGGCGGATGCCAATGACAAGGTGCGCTGCATCGTTTTGACCGGCAGCGAAAAGGCCTTTGCCGCCGGTGCCGATATCCGTGAGATGAGCGAGCAAAGCTTCGTCGATGTTTTCGCAAACGATATGTTCGGCCCCGATGCCGAGGATATGCTGCGCGTGCGCAAGCCCATCATCGCCGCCGTTGCGGGCTATGCGCTGGGAGGTGGCTGTGAATTGGCGATGATGTGCGATTTCATCATTGCTGCCGATACCGCAAAATTCGGCCAGCCCGAAATCAATCTGGGCGTCATGGCCGGTATGGGCGGCTCGCAGCGTTTGACGCGATTCGTCGGTAAGTCGAAATCGATGGATATGCATCTGACCGGCCGTTTCATGACCGCCGAAGAGGCCGAACGCTCGGGCCTTGTCAGCCGCGTTGTGCCCGCCAAGAAGCTGATGGAAGAGGCGATGGCAGCCGCCGCCAAGATCGCCGAGAAATCCATGCTGGCCGCCATGGCGGTGAAAGAGGCGGTCAACCGCAGCTATGAGACCACGCTGCGCGAAGGGCTGTTGTTCGAGCGTCGCCTGTTCCACGGGCTGTTTGCGACCGAAGATCAGAAAGAGGGCATGGCCGCCTTTCTCGAAAAGCGCGAGCCGCAGTTCCGCGATAAGTAACCCGCGCGTTACAGCATGTAATGCAGCCGGTCGAAACCGGCGCGGAATGCGGCGGTGCGCGGTGCCACCAGCGCCGGGTCGTTTGCAGCCAAGCCTTCGGCGATCAGATCGGCCAGATGATCGACATCGCCCAGATCGACACCCCAGCGCACAAGCTCGGGGGTGCCGATGCGCAGCCCGTTCATCTCGCCCGGCATCTCTGCGATCGGAAGGCCGATGCCGCAGGCCAGAAAACCTGCTGCATTGAGTCGCTTGGAGGCGGCATGCCCGCCACCGTAACCCGCCGCGCGCACAGCGAATTGATGGCTTTCGGTGGCGCCGCGCGCAGTTTCAAAGACCGGCACGCCGCGGGTCTTGAGGGCGGCCGCCAGCGCCTTGGAAACTGCGATCATCTTGGCCGCATAGGCCACGCCATATGCTTTCCAATCCAGCAAGGTGACGGCCAAGGCCGCTGATTTCGCCGCGTCGAAATTCGCGGTCATGCCGGGAAAGGCGATCTGGTCGAGCCGCTCGGCCAATTCCGCGTCATTGGTCACGATCAACCCACTCGCAGGGCCGCCAAGGCTTTTGTAGGTGGACATCGTCATAAGATGCGCCCCCTCCGCCAGCGGGTCGGACCATGCACGCCCGGCGATGATCCCGCATTGATGGGCGGCGTCGAACATCAGCTTGGCCCCGACATGATCGGCGATTTCGCGCACGGCGGCGACGGGATGTTCGAACAGGTTCAGCGATGTGCCCAAGGTGATCAGCTTTGGGCGCTCACGTTCTGCCAGCGTAGCGAGTGCGGCGACATCGACCGTGAAATCTTCGGCCGAGATCGGGGCCGGGATGGTGCGCAATCCGAAAACACCCGCGCAGCCCGCGATATGATGGGTCACATGGCCGCCTACAGTCGCGGGTGGCGCGATGATCGTGTCGCCGGGCCGACAGGTCGCCATAAAGGCGAAAAGATTGGCCAAAGCGCCCGATGGCACGCGGATCTCGGCATAGCTTGCACCAAAAACTTGGGCAGCAAGCTCGGCTGCGATGACCTCGATCTCTTCGATGGCTTCAAGCCCCATCTCGTATTTGTCGCCGGGATAGCCCAGCGAGGGGCGGCTGCCGATGCCCGAGGCCAGCATCGCCTCGGCGCGGGGGTTCATCACATTCGTCGCCGGATTGAGGTTGAAGCAGTCACGTTCATGGATCTGGCGATTCGTCGCGACCAAGGCGGTGATCCGCGCCGCGACCGCCGCATCCGCGCTTTGCGCGGTTGTGGCCGCGATGGCTTGAACCCGCGCCTCGCAACCGGCGGGCACCCATCCGCGTGTGGCAAGCGTGGTCATGATCGGCTTCTCCTGTATGCTTTGGCGATCTTGCGCCTTTCGCCGCGTAAGCTGCTGCATTGACAGTTCGACCGCAAGCGCCGCGGTAGCTTGTGCAACTCCGGGCTTTGCAATGGCGACAAAAGCATCTATGGACAGCCAGACATGCGTGTGAGGCCCGCCTTGGCCAGAGTCGCCCGGTTGCTGAACTGGGCTCGGGATCTCCCGCGCTATTGCATTTTTGAGATCCGACGAGACGAAAGAGAGACAGCATGGCAAATTCGCCCCAGTCCAAAAAGCGCGCCCGCCAAGCCGAGCGCCGCACAATCGTGAATAAAGCGCGTCGTTCGCGTATCCGTACCTTCCTGCGTAAGGTCGAGGAAGCGATCGCCGGTGGCGATTACGCCGTGGCCGAAACCGCGCTGCGTGATGCACAGCCCGAATTGATGCGCGGCGTGACGAAAGGTGTTTTGCACAAGAACACCGTGTCGCGCAAAATCTCGCGTCTGTCGGCGCGTGTGAAGGCCCTCAAAGCCTGAAGATACGGCATACCATCCCGCTAGGGTTGTAAGTCAAAAAGCGCTCCGCATCGCGGGGCGCTTTTTTTCTGAGAAAAATTTTGTGGAGTCAGAAGCCGCTATCACCCTCCGGGAGATTCGAGTGCCAAAGAGTCTGGTGTCAAGTTCGAAGAGTCGTTGCAGCCGCCTTGCGCAATCCGCTAGCGTGTCGGAGTGATTCAGCTGCTCTGGGGGGCGGGTCGAAGGGGAAGTAGATTGCTTGCGGTTGTCGGCTCGGCGTTGCGTCCGGCCAACAGCACACATCGGCACTCAGTTCGATGTCGCTGGTAATCTGTATGGGTAGCATGTGGACGAGTGTCCCACATGGTGTTCATGTTTATCCGCTTCGTACCGACACCGAGCTGCCGACTTTCGTGTCATATTGGTAAAATTCAGTGTCTGGATCTGTTTTTGAACCGGGCATCATGTGTATGGCCGCCTGTCGGGCGTGGGATGGAGATCTGGAAATAAACCGGCACCATCCGTGAAATCGCAATGCACCTGAGGGGGGTGCATTCGCTCCAATGGGCGCCGCAAGGCGTCTGAGAATAAGAAACGAGGATGGGACGATAATGACGAATGAGACGTGGGGCCGGGTTCGTGTTGAGTTGCGTAAGGCTGTCGGTGAAAATAACTTTTCGGCCTGGATTGACCCTATCGTTTTTGATTGTCTCGAAGATCGCACGGCGCGTTTTTATGTGCCGACCAATTTCTTCGGAAGCTGGGTTTCCCAAAATTTCCGCGATGTGATTCTGCGCCATTTGAATTCTGCTGGCGTGGGCGTGGATCGTGTCGAGTTTTCGGTATGCCCGGCTGATGCGGTGCGTGCCGACTATGCCAATGCCGCCCCGGTCCCGGCAACACGTCCGTCGCTGCGCGCGCAATCTTTGGGCCTCAAGACAGGCACCGATGACCTGCCCGGCGCGACCCTCAATCCCGGCTATACCTTTGAGAATTTCATCGTCGGCAAGCCCAACGAGCTGGCACATGCTGCCGCCCGCCGCGTGGCCGAAGGCCGCGATGTGACCTTCAACCCGCTGTTTTTGTATGGCGGCGTTGGCTTGGGTAAGACCCATCTGATGCACGCGATCGCGTGGGATTTGCGCACCCGCTTCCCCGAAGCGCGTATCCTGTATCTCTCGGCCGAACAGTTCATGTATCGCTTCGTGCGCGCGCTGCGCGAGCAAGACACCATGACCTTCAAGCAGATCTTCCGTTCGGTCGATGTGCTGATGGTGGATGATGTGCAGTTCATCGCTGGCAAGACCTCGACGCAGGAAGAATTTTTCCACACGTTCAATGCCTTGGTCGAAGAAGGCAAGCAAATCATCATCTCGGGTGACCGCGCCCCTGTGGATATGGAAGAGCTCGACACCCGCATCGCATCGCGCTTGCAATGCGGCTTGGTCGTCGACCTTCACCCCACTGATTACGAATTGCGCTTGGGCGTGTTGCAGCACAAGGCCGAGCAGGCCTTGGCGCGCAATCCGCAGATCAAGTTGGCCGAGGGTGTGCTGGAATTCATGGCGCAGCGTATTTCGACCAATATCCGTGTCGTCGAAGGCGCGTTGACGCGTCTGTTCGCCTTTGCCGACTTGGTGCGCCGCGAAGTCACCATCGAGATGGTGCAGGATTGCCTGTCCGATATTCTGCGCTCGACCGACCGCAAGGTGACGCTGGATCAGATCATCAAGACCACCTGCGAATACTACAACATCCGTCAGGCCGATATCACCGGTTCCAGCCGGGCGCGCGCGGTGGCGCGTCCCCGCCAGATGGCGATGTTCTTGTCCAAAACGCTGACCAGCCGCAGCTACCCCGAGATTGCCCGCAAGCTGGGTGGCCGCGATCACACCACCGTTCTTTACGGTGTGCGCAAGATCGAAGAGCTGATGGCCGTGGACAGCCAAATCGCCGAGGATGCCGAGATTTTGCGCCGTATGCTCGAAGCCTGAGGGCACGACATTGCGTCGTCAGGCCCCTATGGGGCTTGACGCCCGCGCCTGCGCGCGACACTCCTTAAAAAAATGCTTGTGCACACGGGGGCGGCGGCTAGGCTCGCATCCCCCGCATTTGTCGGAGCCAGGGCCATGAAATTCTCGATCGAGCGCGCCACCTTGTTGCGGGCTGTCTCTCAGGCACAGTCGGTTGTCGAACGCCGCAATACCATTCCGATCCTCGCCAATGTCTTGATCGAGGCCGAGGGGGATACGGTCAGCTTCCGTGCCACCGATCTCGATATCGAAGTGGTCGACCGCGCCAATGCGATGGTCGAGCGCGCGGGTGCAACCACCGTGTCGGCCGTCACCTTGCACGAGATTGTGCGCAAGCTACCCGATGGGGCCTTGGTCACCTTGGCCGATGATCCCACCAATGGGCGGCTTACGGTGCAGGCGGGTCGGTCGACCTTTCAGCTTGCGACACTGCCCAAAGAAGATTTCCCGGTCATGTCCACGACCGAATACAGCGCCAATTTCTCTTGTGCCGCGCCGGTTCTGCGCCGTCTGTTCGACAAATCGAAATTCGCCATTTCGACCGAAGAGACGCGCTACTACCTCAATGGTGTTTATTTCCATGTCTCCGAAAGCGAGGGTGGCCCGGTGCTGCGCGCGGTCGCGACCGATGGGCATCGCTTGGCCCGGATCGACGCCGATCTGCCCAGCGGTGCACAGGGCATGCCGGGCGTGATCGTGCCGCGCAAGACCGTCGGCGAGATGCGCAAGCTGCTGGATCATGATGATGCACAGATCGCGGTCTCGGTGAGCGAGATCAAGATCCGCTTCGCCACGCCCGAGATCACGCTGACCTCCAAGGTGATCGATGGCACTTTCCCCGATTACGCGCGCGTCATCCCACTGAACAATACCCGCCGGATGGAGGTGGACGCCGCCGATTTCGCCAAGGCGGTGGATCGTGTGGCCACTGTCTCGTCCGAGCGTTCGCGCGCGGTCAAGATGGCGCTGGATGAGGATCGGCTTGTGCTCTCGGTCAATGCCCCCGATGCAGGCAATGCCGAAGAGGAATTGGCCGTGGCCTATGGTGATGAGCGGCTCGAGATCGGGTTCAATGCGAAATACCTGCTCGAGATTGCCAGCCAAGTGGATCGCGAGAATGCGGTATTCATGTTCTCCTCACCCGGTGAGCCGACGCTGATACGCGAAGGCAATGACACCAGCGCGATCTATGTCGTGATGCCGATGCGGGTGTGACGGGGACGGAAAACGCGCGTTTTTCGCACCGCAAACCCGCGTTTTCCCCGAGGAAAACGCTTTGAGCCCATTCGTCGCTCAACTTGCCCTGTCGCATTTCCGCAGCCATCGCCGCGTCAATCTCGCGTTTGACGGGCGGCCTGTGGCGATCTTCGGTCCTAATGGCGCAGGCAAGACCAACCTGATCGAAGCGGTCTCGCTCTTGTCGCCCGGGCGTGGGCTGCGACGCGCAGGCGCTGACGAGATCATCCGCCGCCCCGAGGCGCTGGGATGGAAAGTCACAGCCCAGATCACCGGCGGCGGCCCAGATCACGAGGTGGTGCTGAGTGCTGCGCCCGACCAGCCGCGCCTGACCCAGATCGACGGCAAGACGGCGGCGCAAACGGCGTTGGCGCGGCTCTTGCGCATCGTTTGGCTGGTGCCTGCGCAAGACCGGCTGTGGATCGAAGGGGCCGATGGACGGCGGCGTTTTCTCGACCGCATCGCGCTGAGTTTTTTTCCCGAACATGCCGAGGCGGTGTTGAGCTATGAAAAAGCGATGCGGGAACGCAACCGCCTGCTCAAGGATGGGGTGCAAGACGCGCGCTGGTATGATGCGCTGGAACAGCAAATGGCCGATGCAGGCGCGCGGCTGACCGCCCATCGCCGCGATGCCATCGCGCGGATCATGTCCGCTCAGCAAGACGCGGCAACGGCCTTTCCCGCCGCTGCCCTGTCGCTTGAGATGGCGGATCTGACCACGCCCGCCGATTTCGCCACGGCCCTTTCCGAAAGCCGCCCTCGCGACATGGCCGCAGGGCGCAGCTTGGTTGGCCCACACCGGGCCGATCTATCGGCGATCTACAGCGAAAAGGCGATGCCAGCGGCGCAATGTTCGACCGGCGAACAAAAGGCGCTGCTGATATCGCTGGTGCTAGCCAATGCCCGCGCGCTCAAGGCTGAAACCGGCAGCGCGCCCCTGGTGCTGCTTGATGAGGTCGCGGCTCATCTTGACGCAGGCCGCCGCGCCGCGCTGTTCGACGAGATTTGCCAGCTTGACGCACAGGCCTTCATGACCGGCACGGGGCCGGAGCTTTTCACCGAACTGGGTGCGCGTGCGCAGAATTTGCGCGTGACGGATAACAACGGGGCAAGCGAGGCCCATTTTTGCGATGACGCCCCATCATGACCGTCACAGTTGAACAATTGGCCCTTTATGCCGCCGCGATGGCGGGGCTGTGGGTTGTGCCGGGCCCAGTTTGGGTCGCGCTGACCGCGCGTGCGCTATCGGGTGGCATGTCTGGGGCTTGGCCCTTGGCCGTGGGTGTGGCGCTGGGCGATCTGATCTGGCCGCTTTGCGCGATCCTTGGTCTCGCTTGGGTGTTGTCGCTCTACGGCGATGCGCTTGCCGTGATGCGTTGGATCGCGGCTTTGGTTTTTGTGGTCATGGGGCTTTTGTTGTTCCGTGCGCCCGCCAAGACACCCGGCACCGATAGCCGGATGACGCGGCCCGGCCTTTGGGCGGGGTTTTCCGTGGGTATGGCCGCCGTCATCGGCAACCCCAAGGCGATCTTGTTCTACATGGGTTTTTTGCCCGGCTTTTTCGATCTCACGCGGATCACAGCGCCCGATATCGCCGTTATCCTTTTGATCTCGGCGGTGGTGCCGCTGATCGGTAATCTGGGGCTTGCGCTGTTTCTCGATCGCGCACGGCGCTTGCTGCAAAGCCCGCGCGCCATCCGCAGGCTCAACATCGCCTCGGGTGTCTTGCTGATCCTGGTGGGTGTGGCCATCCCCTTTGTCTGACACCGGCAAATGGTTTGGCGGTCGGCCGCGAGGAAACACCTAAATCTTGTGTCTGCGGCGTGACATTCCCCGGCCCGTTCGGTATAAAACATCAAACAGAACAGGCAGAGATCCCAATGGCAGACAACGCCCAGGCGTCGAACGAATACGGCGCAGATTCTATCAAGGTTCTCAAGGGCTTGGACGCTGTCCGCAAGCGCCCCGGCATGTATATCGGTGACACTGACGACGGCTCGGGCCTGCATCACATGGTCTATGAAGTCGTCGACAACGGCATCGACGAGGCCTTGGGGGGCTATGCCGATGCTGTGACCGTTATTTTGCACCCCGATGACAGCGTCTCGGTGCGCGATAATGGCCGTGGCATTCCCGTCGGCATCCACGAGGAAGAGGGTGTTTCCGCCGCCGAAGTCATCATGACCCAGCTGCATGCCGGGGGCAAATTCGACCAGAATTCCTACAAGGTGTCGGGCGGTCTGCATGGTGTGGGTGTTTCGGTCGTCAATGCGCTGTCCGATTGGCTTGACCTGCGCATTTGGCGCGATGGCAAAGAGCACTACGCCCGCTTCGAGCGTGGTGATACCGTCAAGCATCTGGAGGTCGTGGGCGACAGCAATGGCCAGACCGGCACGGAAGTGCGCTTTTTGGCCTCGACCAGCACGTTTTCGAACCTCGACTACAGTTTCAAGACGCTGGAAAACCGGCTGCGCGAACTGGCCTTTCTCAATTCCGGCGTCAAGATCGTGCTCGAGGACCTGCGCCATGCCGAGCCTGTGCGCGTCGAGATGGTCTATGAGGGGGGCGTGCGCGAATTCGTCCGCTACCTCGACCGTTCCAAGACATCCGTGATGTCCGAGCCGATCTATATCTCGGGCGAGAAAGATGGCATAGGCGTCGAAGTCGCGATGTGGTGGAACGACAGCTACAACGAGATGGTGCTGCCCTTTACCAACAATATCCCGCAGCGCGATGGCGGCACGCATATGGCGGGCTTTCGCGGCGCGCTGACACGCTCGATCAACCTTTATGCGCAGTCATCGGGTATCGCGAAACGCGAGAAGGTGAATTTCACCGGCGATGACGCGCGCGAAGGGCTGACATGTGTTCTTTCGGTCAAAGTGCCTGATCCGAAATTCTCCAGCCAGACCAAGGATAAGCTGGTCTCATCCGAGGTGCGCCCGGCGGTCGAGAACTTGATGAATGAAAAGCTGGGCGAGTGGTTCGAAGAACACCCTCAAGAGGCGCGCCAGATCGTTGGCAAGATCATCGAAGCCGCACTAGCGCGCGAGGCGGCCCGCAAGGCGCGCGAACTCACCCGGCGCAAAACTGCGATGGATGTGGCAAGCTTGCCCGGCAAGCTGGCCGATTGTCAGGAAAAAGACCCTGCCAAATCCGAGCTGTTCCTTGTCGAGGGTGACAGCGCGGGTGGATCGGCCAAACAGGGCCGCTCGCGCCATAACCAAGCGGTGTTGCCCCTGCGCGGCAAGATCTTGAACGTCGAGCGTGCGCGCTTTGACCGGATGCTGGGCAGTCAGGAAATCGGCACGCTGATCACCGCATTGGGGACGGGGATCGGCCGCGACGAGTTCAATCTCAAGAAATTGCGCTACCACAAGATCGTCATCATGACCGATGCCGATGTCGATGGTGCCCATATCCGCACCCTGCTTTTGACCTTCTTCTTCCGGCAGATGCCGCAACTGATCGAAGGGGGGCATTTGTTCATCGCACAGCCGCCGCTTTACAAGGTCAGCCGTGGCAAATCCGAGGTCTATATCAAGGATCAAGGCGCGCTTGAGGATTACCTGATCCAGCAAGGCACCGAGGGCGCCGTGTTGCGGCTGCCCAAGGGCGAAGAGATTGCCGGTGCCGATCTGACCCGCGTGGTCGAGGGCGCGCGCAGCTTCAAGCGTATCCTCGATGCCTTCCCGACCCATTACCCGCGCCACATTCTGGAACAGGCCGCGATTGCCGGTGCTTTCGATTCCGGCCGTGCCGATGGCGATTTGCAACGTGTGGCCGATGATGTGTCGAGCCGCCTTGATCTGGTGGCCGCCGAATATGAGCGCGGCTGGAGCGGGCGGATCACCCAAGACCACGGTATCCGCCTGTCGCGCGTGCTGCGCGGCGTCGAGGAGATCCGCACCCTTGATGGTGCGGTGCTGCGTTCGGGCGAGGCGCGCAAACTCTCCGAGGTCAGCCGTGACAGCCGCGAGGTGTATCGCGACCCGGCCAAGCTCTCGCGCAAGGAGCGTGAACAGCTTATCCATGGGCCGACCGAATTGCTGAATGCGATCTTGGAGGAGGGGCAAAAGGGCCTGCAACTCCAGCGTTACAAGGGTCTGGGCGAGATGAACCCCAGCCAGCTCTGGGAAACGACGCTCGACCCCGAGGCGCGCACGCTGTTGCAGGTCAAGGTCGATGATCTTGCCGAGGCGGATGATATCTTCACCAAGCTGATGGGCGATGTCGTCGAGCCACGGCGCGAGTTCATTCAAGCCAACGCACTCAGCGTCGAGAATCTCGATTTCTAGGCGGGTTTCGCGCGCCCGCCGGGCGTGCGGCGCTTAGCCGAGATTGCGCAAGGCGGCGGTGGTTGCATCGACCGAGCCGCCGTTGCGGTCAAGCAGCGATCCGATCTCGGAGCGCTCCGAGATCACCAGCGATACACCTTCGATCAGCAGATCGATGAACAAGGGCCGTCCCGAGCGATCCCAGACGCGAAAACGTACTTCGAAGGGGGCATCGCCCGGAATGGTTACGCTCGCCAATACTTCGATATAGCGACCGGTATCCTGTGCGCCGGTCACGGTGACAGTGCCGCCCAAGAATTCGCGGAAACGGCGCCCGTATTTGCGCGCCATATATCCTTGGAACGCCTCGGCGAATGCTGAAAGTTGACTGGTGGTGGCACTGCGGGCGGGTGGTCCCAGAACCGATTGCGCGATGGTCGGCATGTCGCCATAGCGCACCATCATCCGTTCGAAATCGCGGATCATCGTGTTCTCGGATTGGCCCGAATTGATGATACGCGTAATCTCGCCTGCGACCTGTTCGACCAGCGCGCTGGCTTGTGTGATGCTCAAGGCCATCGCCGCACGGGGCAAAACGCCCGCACCCGCCACGGTCATTGAACCAATCAAGAATGCGCGTCGTGTGTGTTGAGGTGTGAAAAACATGACCAAAACCTCAGGCTTTAATACGGATCAATATAAGGGTCTGCATAGATGTCGTCACCCCCGGCGTCCAGTGCCGGTGCCAATCCGCCCAAGGCAAAACGGCGGTTTTGCAAGTAAAGCGAGCGCAGCTGCGCGTAGCTGTCGGCACTTTCGTTGAAGAGCCCGTCGACCAGATCATCCACCTCGTAACGGTCGCCCAACAGGTCGAGAAGCTGAACACCGGTCACGTAGTAGCGGTCGTCGGCTGGAACAACCTGCCGCACCGGGTTCGTCGCCATGTCGACGATCAGGCCGATCGTGTCGCGGGTCGTCGAAGGGCCAAAACCGGGCAACATCACGAAATCGCCCTCGGGCGCGCCCCAGATATGCAGGGTCTCGCCGAAATCCGTCTGGGCGGCAGGCACCCCGATGGCAGTGGCCGGATCGAACAAGCCGCCGATACCGATCGTCGAATTAACCATGAATCGCACGAGGTTCTGCGAGGCCTGCCCGATCCGAACCTGCAGCAAATTGTTCAAAATATGCGAGGGCTGCGACAGGTTCGCGGCGAAATTCCCCACACCATCACGGATCGGTTCGGGAACGACATTGCCATAGCCCCGCGCAGTCGGCCCGACGACCGCCCGGTCCAGCGCCACGTTGAAGCGATGCACGGCGCGGTTTTGCGCCTCGTCCCGATCGGCGATCCGGTCGCCTTGTGGGAGCGTTGCCGGGCCACATGCGCCAAGCGCCATCAGGCCCATCAAGGCAAGCATCGCAACGGCGCGTTTATGTGAAATCATCTTGGACAAGGGCATATTCCAAAGGTCGGGTAACATTCCCCCGGAAACCTAGCCGAGCGAAACCGAATTTAAAGGGATCGGTCAGCATCTAGCATTGCGACCGCCGATTTGCTTAAAGGTGTTCGCACAAAGCAGAGTCAAGAGTTGCCCCCGGGATTGGGGGATTTGCGTGGATCATATGGCCGAGATGTCGCGAAATACCAAGGTTGGTCCCAATGCGTTGACGGTGTTTCGTCGCAGGAACGCTTGGCTTTTGTGGTCTGTCGCCTTGTTCAGCATGGCGGTGAACGCGCTGATGCTGACCGGCCCGCTTTACATGTTGCAGGTTTATGATCGCGTACTTGGATCGCGCTCTGCCGAAACGCTGCTCGCGCTCAGTGTCTTGATCTTGTTTCTCTTCGCTATGATGGCAGTGCTCGATTTTGCCCGCGGACGTGTCGCCGCGCGCTATGGGGCGCGATTGCAAGGTGCACTTGATACGCGCATCTTCGATGCCGCTCTCAGCCGTGCCCGGCGCACAGGTGATGGGCAAACCGCGTTGCAGGATTTGGCGGCCGTGCAGCGGTTGACCGCATCGCCCGTGTTCATGGCGCTTTTCGACCTGCCTTGGACCCCGCTGTTCATCGCTGCGATTTTTCTGTTTCACCCGTGGCTCGGCTGGCTTGCCTTGGCGGGGATGGGTGTTCTGATCGTGCTGGCCCTGTTCAATCGCGCGCGCAGCCATGGGCCGATCGCCGATGCAGCGATGGCAGCCCAAGGGGCCGACCGCATCGCCGCCGAAATGCAGGGCGAGGCCGAGTTGATCCGCGCGCTTGGCATGCAGGGCAATGCTTTCGCCCGCTGGCATCGTCAACGCCGCATCGCCTTGGCCGAAGGGATGCGCGCCAGCGATCTGGTCGGCGGCTTTTCAGCCACCACGCGCAGCCTGCGCTTGTTCTTGCAATCGGCAATCCTTGGGCTTGGGGCCTATCTGGTCTTGCAGGCCGAGATGACGGCCGGCGCGATGATTGCAGGTTCGATCTTGCTTGGTCGCGCCTTGGCACCCATCGATATGGTGATCGGTCAATGGAACGCCATCGCGGAAGCGGGCCAGTCATGGCGCCGCCTGACCGCGCTTTTGGGCGAGGAGGTGGCCGCCCCGCCCCGTATGCCCCTTCCCCAGCCCAAGGCGCGGGTCGAGGTTAGCCAGCTTTCCGTTATCCCCCCCGGTGCGCAGTCTCCCACGTTGCGCGGCGTCAGCTTTGCCATCGCCCCCGGTGAGGCGGTGGGTGTCATCGGTGCCTCGGGTGCCGGAAAATCGACGCTGGCGCGTGCCATTACAGCTGTTTGGTCGCCGGCAGTCGGGCAAATTCGCCTCGATGGGGCGAAGCTCGACCAATATGACGTTGATGCGCTTGGCCAATACATCGGTTACATGCCGCAGGCGGTGACACTGTTTGCCGGCACCATCGCCGAGAATATCGCCCGCCTTTCAGCCGTGCCTGATACAGACAAAGTCGTTGCCGCCGCACGCATGGCGGGCGCGCATGAGATGATCTTGGCGCTGCCCGATGGATACGAGACGCGGGTATCCGGGCTTGGTGCGCGGCTCTCGGGTGGCCAGATCCAGCGGATCGGCCTTGCGCGGGCGCTTTATGGTGCCCCGGTGCTTGTGGTTCTGGATGAGCCTAATGCCGCCCTCGACAATGATGGCTCACGCGCGCTCAACCATGCCGTGCAGGCGATCAAGGCCGATGGCCGGGCGGTCTTGATCATGGCCCATCGCCCCTCGGCGATCCGGGAATGCGATAAGCTTTTGGTGCTATCGGGCGGTGCGCCGGTCATGTTCGGCCCCACGCAAGAGGTGTTGCAGAAAACCCTGGCCAACTATGCTGATATCAAGGTCGCCGCCGGGGGCGTGACATGAGCGCGCCGCTTTCCCCGGAACAATCATGGTCGGTGCGTGGCCCGCTGATGATCGGCGCTTTGGGCATGGCTTTGCTGTTTGGCGGTTTCGGCGGTTGGGCGGTGACCAGCGAATTATCAGGCGCAGTCGTCGCCTCTGGCCGGATCGAGGTGGCGCGTAACCGCCAAGCCATCCAACATCCCGAAGGTGGGGTGGTCGCCGCGATCCACGTCGAAGAGGGTGCGCGTGTTGCCGCCGGTGATGTGATCTTGCGGCTGGAACCCGGCCAACTGGCCCGTGACCGGGCCGTCGCCGCCGCGCGGCTGTTCGAACTGCGGGTTCGCCGCGCCCGGCTGGAGGCTGAGCGCGATGGCACTGACAGCGTGAGCTTTCCCGCCGCGCTGGTGCAAGCGGCCGCCGAGGACATCGAATTCGCCGATTTGCTGCGCGGGCAGGATACGCTTTTCTCCGCCCGCCGCGACACGCTGACCCGCGAGATCGCCCAGCTGCGCGGCCGGATCGACCAGGTCGCCGCCCAGATCGCGGCACTTGCTGCACAGGAGGCGGCACTGGCCGAACAATTGGCCCTCGTCACGGCCGATCTTGCACGCCAAGAGGGGTTGTTGGCGCGCGGCTTGATCCAATCCGACCCTGTCGTGCGCCTGCAACGTGATGGCGCGCAGTTGCGCGGATCGCTGGGCGAGGTGGAGGCCCGAAAGGCCGAGGCGGGCGAACGCGTGATCGAGACCGAGCTTGCGATTTTGCAGCTGGGCACAACGCGACGCGAAGCCGCCATCGCCGAGCTGCGCGAGATCCGCGTCGCCGAAGAGGAACTGCGCCAGCGCTTGGCCGATTTCGACCGGCGGATGGATGCGCTTGATCTGCGCGCGCCCGTCACGGGCCGGATCATGGGGCTACAGGTTTTCGGCCCGCAATCGGTGCTGGGCGCGGGCGACCCCATCGCCTTTCTCGTGCCCGAGGATCGCCCCTTGATCATCACCGCCTAGGTGCCGGCGATCCATGTCGATCAGGTCTTTGTCGGACAGGCCGCCACGCTGTTGTTCCCCGCGCTCGATTTGCGCAACATCCCCGATCTGACCGGGCAGGTGACCCAGCTTTCGGCCGATGCTTTCGTCGATGAGCGCACGGGGGCCGCCCATTACCGCGCCGAGATCATGCTCGATGACGGTGAGATGGCGCGCCTTGCGCCGCGGATGCTTTTGCCCGGCATGCCGGTCGAGGCCTATATCCGCACCACCGCGCGCAGCCCGCTGACCTATCTGCTGGAACCCATCCGCATCTATTTTACCCGTGCCTTGCGCGAAAGCTGAGGGGGCGGGCGCATCGCCCCTTTTCCTTTGGGGCGGGGGCGGCTAGCTTCCGGCCAAACATCCGGGTGGGAGATACCGATATGGCTGGAATAATCGAAGCGCGCCTTGCGGAAATGGGCATCGAATTGGCCGGGCCGCCGCCCGCGCCTGCGGCCAATTACGTGCCTTATGTCGTTGCGGGCGACATGGTCTTTGTTTCGGGTCAGATCCCGATGACGGCGGCTGGGCTCGAGACGCTGATCAAGGGCCGCGTCGGTGTCGATCTCGACATCGCGGCTGGTGCGGCTGCGGCGCGGCTTTGCGCCATCAACCTTCTAGCGCAGGTCAAATCCGCCTGTGGCGGCGATCTCGATCGGCTGGTGCGGGTCGTCAAGCTGACGGGTTTCGTCAATGCGCCGCCCGAGTTTGGCGATCAGCCCAAGGTGGTCAATGGCGCCTCCGACCTTTTGGTCGAAGTGCTGGGTGACAAGGGGCGGCACAGCCGCTCGGCCGTCAGCGCGGGTGGCCTTCCCTTCGGCTGTGCGGTCGAGGTCGAGGGGATCTTCCAGATCCTGCCCGCCTAAGGCGCACGCATGCCCGCCCTGCCGCCCAGCTTTTTGGCCCGGCCCATCGCCCATCGTGGGTTACATGACCGCGCGGTGGGTGTGATCGAAAATAGCCCCGCGGCTTTCGCCGCTGCCATCGCCGCGGGCTATGGGATCGAGCTGGATCTGCAACTCAGCCGCGATGGCGTGGCGATGGTGTTTCATGATGACAGCCTTGATCGGCTGACGGGTGAAACCGGCCCGGTGCGCGCGCGCGATGCGGCAGCACTTGGTCAGATCGCGCTGACCGGTGCGCGCGCTGGCGACCGCATCCCGACGCTTGGTGCCGTGCTGGAACAGGTGGCGGGCAAAGTTCCGCTGCTGATCGAGCTGAAGGATCAATCAGGCGGGCTTGGCGTAGCGGGTCGCGATCTGGAACAGGCTGTAGCCGCGATACTGGCGGGTTATCCCGGCGATGTGGCGTTGATGTCGTTCAACCCGGCGATGATGGCGGCGATGGCCGATCTTGCCCCCGATCTGCCGCGCGGGCTGACCAGCTGCGGGTTCGATCCGGCGGAATGGACAACGCTTGCGCCCGAAACCTGTGCGATGCTGGCCGAGATCGGCAGCTTCGATGCCGTGGGCGCCAGTTTCATCAGCCATGATTGGCGCGATCTGGCCCGCCCAAGGGTGGCCGCGCTCAAGGCGGCGGCTGTGCCGATCCTGTGTTGGACGGTCAAATCGCCCGAGGTGGAACAGGTTGCGCGGCAGATGGCCGATCAGATCACCTTCGAGGGTTATCTGGCCTGAACGCCGCATTGACGCTGCTTGCTCGCGCCCCATGTGACGCGCAGACCCCTTACCGCCGGAGCCGGCCTTGGACGCAAGCCACCCCATCGAGATCGAGGTTCTGGGCGCGATCACCGAGATCGACGCCGCGACTTGGGATGCCTGCGCCTGTCCCGAGATGGCGGATGGTGGCCGCCCCTATGATCCCTTCACCACGCACAGGTTTCTTGCGGCTTTGGAGGCCTCGCGCTCGGTCGGCACCGGCACGGGCTGGGCGCCGCGCCATCTGATCGCGCGCAGCGCGGGCGAGGTGATCGCTGTCGCGCCGCTTTATGCCAAGGGCCATAGCCAAGGCGAATATATCTTCGATCACAACTGGGCCCATGCTTATGAGCGCGCGGGCGGGCGCTATTACCCCAAGCTGCAAATGGCCGTACCCTTTACCCCTGCCACGGGTCGGCGCTTTCTGACCCGGCCGGGTTGGCGTGACACGGGCGTCGCCGCACTGGTGCAGGGGGCCGTGCGCCTGACCGAGGAAAACGGGCTGAGTTCGCTGCACATCACCTTTTGCACCGAGGATGAGGCCGCATTGGGCGCGCAAATGGGCCTGATGGCACGGGTCAGCCAACAGTTTCATTGGGAAAACGACCACTACGCCGATTTCAACGGGTTCTTGGCCGCGCTCAGTTCGCGCAAGCGCAAGACGATCCGCAAGGAACGCGCCGAGGCGCAGGGGTTCGGCGGCCAGATCCTGGCGCTGACGGGCGATGCGATCTTGCCCGCACATTGGGATGCGTTTTGGAACTTTTACCAAGACACGGGCGCGCGCAAATGGGGCCAGCCTTACTTGACACGCGCCTTTTTCGATCGCGCCCATGCGACGCTGCGCGACGACATGCTGTTGGTGCTGGCGCTGCGCGATGGGCGGCCCGTGGCGGGTGCGCTCAATTTCATCGGGCGCGATGTGCTTTATGGCCGCTATTGGGGCTGTAGCGAACATCACCCCTGTTTGCATTTCGAACTGTGCTATTATCAGGCCATCGATTTCGCCATCGCCCATGGCTTGGCCCGTGTCGAAGCGGGGGCGCAAGGCGAACACAAGCTGGCGCGTGGCTATTTGCCGGTTGAAACCCATTCGCTGCATTGGGTGCGCGATGCGGGCTTTGCCGATGCGATTGCGCAGTATCTTGCGGCCGAGCGTGCGGCAGTGAGCGAAGAAATCGACGTGCTGACAGGCTATGGCCCGTTCAAGCGCGCCCAAGTAGAGGAACAAGATTAATGCCAGCAACAAAGCTAGACGGTGCCGCGCGTGATGCAGCCCTTGCCGCCCTGACTGAAGCCGGATGGGCGCTGGTCGATGGCCGCGAGGCAGTGCGCAAGCGCTTTGTCTTTGCCGATTTCACGGCTGCTTTTTCATGGATGACACGGGTGGCACTGGTGGCTGAAAAGATGAACCACCACCCGGAATGGTTCAATGTTTACAAAACCGTCGATGTGACGCTGGCCACCCATGATGTCGGTGGCCTCAGCGATCTGGATGTGAAACTGGCCGAAAAGATGGAGCTTTTCGCCAAATAATGGGGGCGGAAAACTCAGGTTTTCCGCCCCGAAAATCAAACGTTTTCGTATGGCAAAACTGCAGTTTTGTCTTTCAGATCTGACCGAGCAGCGTTTCACCGGCTGACAATTCGCACACGCCCGGGCCTTCTTCGATATTGAGCGCCTTGATCACGCCATCCTCGGCGTAAAGCGCATAGCGGCGTGAGCGGTCGTAGAAACCGGCGGGCTCCGCCGTCCAATTCATGCCGATGGCCTTGGTGAATTCCGCGCCTGCATCGCCCAAGAACGTCAGCCCAGCCTCGGCCGCGCCCGTGTCCTTGGCCCAAGCGGCCATGACGAAAGGATCGTTGACCGAGACACAGATGATCTCATCCACGCCCTTGGCATCGAAATCGCCCTTGGTTCGGATGAAGCTCGGCACATGGGCGGCGGTGCAGGTGCGGGTATAGGCACCCGGAAGCCCAAAGATCACGACCTTGCGGCCACGGGTCTTGTCGGCCATCTTGACCGCTTCGGGGCCATTGGCACCAAAGATCAAAAGCGTGGCATCGGGCAGTGTATCGCCTATGGAAATGGTCATGGGTGCGGTCCCTTGGCTTGTGGTTGCGTTGCCTCGCCATATAGTCTGCGCGGGTCCGCCGGCCAATGTGAAAGGTTACGCTTGATGGAAAAGATCGTGGTGGTGGGCGCGGGTCAGGCCGG
>JAQCLA010000268.1 GCA_027592105.1 Pseudomonadota bacterium
CGAGGTGAACGGGGTGGAGTTCGGGGTGAATTTAATCCCCCACACAAAGGCCGTGACCAATTGGGGCACCACGTCGTTGGGCGACCGGATCAACCTCGAGATCGACACGCTGGCGCGCTATGTGGCGCGGTTGCAGGAATGGGCGTAAGCGCCGCCGCAGGCCTTGGAGGCAATCGTCGGCGCGCAGCCTTTTGCCTCCGGCGGGGATATTTTTGAAACGAAGAAGGGGCGGGCATCATGGGTGAGCGGCCGGGATCGGCGGAGATCGGTCACAACGGCGGGCCGACGATGGAGGCGGGCTTTGGGTTTCGCAAGCTCGCGTGGACCAAGGCGCGCCGCGCGCTTTTGCCCAGCCTGCCCTTGGAGGTGGTGCGCCTGCGCGTGACGCGCGCCAAGCGGCTGGGCCTGCCTTATCAAACCTATGCCACGATCCGCGCCACCTCGGGCCACGATATCGTTGCGTTTTTGTTTTCGGGCAATGCGCTTGACCTGCGACCGGGGCAGGCCGTGCTGGCACCGAGCGTGACGGCGCATCTGGATGCGCTGGGCGGTCAGGCTGACCGGATCGGGGCCATTTATGCGCCAACAGACCCGCAGGCCATTGCCGCGGCCCAGCCGGGGCTGTTCGAGGCGCTTGGCCGCGCGCCGGGGTTCACCGCCACATGGCGCGAAACGCGCGAGGGGGTGCGCGCGCTGTTGGCCGCGCGCGGCCTGCCGCGTGACGGGGTAGTACTCGTGGCCGCCACCAGCATCGAGCGGGGCTGGACCTCTGCCGCGGGTCTTGCCGGAACCATCGACCGCGCGACATTCTTTGCCAGAGCGCCCGCGGCCTAGTCATCGCGTGATGGATGGTCTATCTGGCGGCCAAGAGACCGGCGAGGGGATGGCCATGACACAAGTTTTCGAACAACCGGGTCCGGTCGAGCGCGATTGGGCCGATGCAATCTCGCCCATCGAAGAGATCCTCGATGAGGCGCGCAATGGCCATATGTTCATCCTTGTCGATCACGAGGATCGCGAGAACGAGGGCGATCTGGTGATTCCCGCGCAATGGGCCACGCCCGATGCGATCAATTTCATGGCCACCCATGGGCGCGGTTTGATCTGTTTGTCGATGACATCGGCGCGGATCGACCAGCTGGGCCTGCCCTTGATGTCGACCTATAACTCTTCGCGCCATGAGACGGCCTTTACCCTTTCGATCGAGGCGCGCGAGGGGGTGACGACGGGTATTTCGGCCGCTGACCGCGCGCGCACCATCCAAGTGGCGATCGATGCGGGCAAGGGTGCGCCCGATATCGCCACACCGGGCCATGTCTTTCCCCTGCGCGCGCGCGATGGCGGTGTGCTGGTCCGCGCGGGCCATACCGAGGCGGCCGTCGATATCTCGCGCTTGGCTGGGCTCAACCCCTCTGGCGTGATCTGCGAGATCATGAACGAGGATGGCACGATGGCGCGGCTGCCCGATCTGGTGGCCTTCGCGCAGCGCCACAACCTCAAGATCGGCACGATCAGCGATCTGATCTCCTATCGCCGCCGCCACGACAATCTGGTCAAGCAGCGCGAAGAGCGCGTGATCACCAGCGAGTTCGGCGGCGATTGGACGATGCGCATCTATACCGATGAGACCCAAGGCGCCGAGCATATCGTGCTGATCAAGGGCGATATCACCGGGCCCGCGCCTGTGCTTGTGCGGATGCATGCGATGGACCCGCTTTTGGATGTGGTGGGCACCGGGCCGCGTGGGCGCGCGGGCGAGTTCGGCGATGCCATGCGGCTTATCGCGGGCGAAGGGCGCGGCGTTCTCGTCTTGCTGCGCGATCTGACCATGAAGCTGGTGGTCGAGGATGAGGTCAGCCCCCAGACCCTGCGCCAATATGGGCTTGGCGCGCAGATCCTGTCGTCCTTGGGCATCAGCGACATGATCTTGCTCTCCAATTCGCCCAAGCCCAAGGTCGTGGGGCTGGAGGCTTACGGGCTGACCATCACCGGCACGCGCAAAATCTCGGAGCTTGGATAATGGCCGGACATTCCGACAATGACATGGGCCTGCCCCAGTTCGATAAGCCGGTAAAGATCGCGATCGTGATCGCTCCCTATTACACCGCCATCGCCAAGGCGCAGATCGCGGCGGCGACCGCTGTGCTTGACCGCGCAGGCGCCAGCCACGAGGTGATCGAGGTGCCGGGCAGCCTTGAGATCGCGACCGCCATCGGCATCGCGCATCGCTTGGGTGAGTTCGATGGCTATGTGGCGCTGGGCTGTGTGATCCGGGGGGCGACCAGCCATTACGATGTCGTGGTCAATGAAAGCAGCCGGGCGCTGACCATGCTGGGCTTGCAAGGTGTCTGTGTCGGCAACGGCATCATCACGGTCGAGAACCGCGCGCAGGCCGAAGAACGCGCCGATGCGGCCCAGCTCAACACGGCGGGCGGGGCGGCGCAAGCGGCCCTTCACCTGATCGCGTTGACGCGGCGGCTTGGGCGGCCTAAGGGCGGCGTTGGTTTTATGCCCCGCTCTGAAAGCAACGCCACATCATGACCGACGAAGAGATCCAAGCGCCCAAGCCCAAGACGATCAGCCGCGAGGATCGCCGCCAGATGCGTGCGGCTGCCCGGCTCTACGCGGTGCAAGCGCTGTTCCAGATGGAGGCTGCTGGTCAGACTGTGCAAGCCGTCCGGCAGGAATTCGAAACCCATCGTTTTGGGGCCGTCTATGATGGTGAGGAAATGGCCGAGGGTGACCCCGAGCTATTTCGCAAAACGCTTGAGGATGCGGTCAATTGGCAGGCCAAGATCGACCAGATGACCGATCGTGCGCTGGTGGCCAAATGGCCGATCGCGCGCATCGACCCGACCTTGCGCGCGCTCTTTCGTGCCGCCGGTGCCGAGATGATCGAAGGCACGGCACCGCCCAAGGTGGTGATCAGCGAATATGTCGATGTGGCGCATGCCTTTTTCCCCGATGGGAAAGAGCCGAAATTCGTCAACGCCGTGCTTGACCACATGGCCCGCGAGGCCAAGCCCGCGTCGTTTTAGGCCGCGGCTGGTGATTTGCGCGGCTTGCCCCTTGCTGCTTGCGCCTCGCTTACCCAAGTCATCCGATATGCGCGCGCAAAAGCCCGCGCCTGAGCAAGGGATCAATCGCAAATGAATGCCGTGATGTTGCTCGCCGGGCTGGCGATGTTGCTGGTGGGCGGCGAGGGCTTGGTGCGCGGCGCGGTGGCCTTTGCCACGCGGATGCGCTTGCCGATGGCCGTTGTGGGTGCGGTGGTCTTGGGCTTTGGCACCTCCATGCCTGAGATGCTGACCTCGCTTTCGGCGGCCCTTGCCGGTGCGCCGGGCATCGCCATCGGCAATGTTCTGGGATCCAACATCGCCAATATCGCGCTGATCTTGGGGGTGGCCTCCGTGATCGCGGCGATTCCCGCAGATACGGCCGCGTTTGAAGATCGCCTTTGGCTGATCCTGGCCACCGCGATGGGTATCGCGGTGATCTTGATCGGGGCCAATATTGGCCGGATCGAAGGCGCGATTTTGTTGAGTGCTCTGGCCATCTACCTGTGGCGCGCGCTCAGCCGCGACGCGGCACACGAGCCTGTGCCAGAGATCCCCGAGATGGGGGTGGGCGCTATGTCCGCCTATCTTTTTGGGGGGCTTAGCACGCTGATCGTGGGCGCATGGCTTTTGGTTGAGGGGGCCACGGGCATCGCGCGCGGGCTTGGCGTCAGCGAAACCATGATCGGGCTGACC
>JAQCLA010000269.1 GCA_027592105.1 Pseudomonadota bacterium
GTGCCAGCGATCCTCCAACCCCATGGAACGCGCCTGCGCCTTGAGATTGGTGAACTGACCGCCGGGCATCTCGTGCAGATAAACCTCTGATGCCGGGGCCTGCATCCCGCTTTCAAAGGCTGCGTAATGGGCGCGCACTGCTTCCCAATAGTCGCTGATCTCACGGATCGCGCGGATATCGAGGCCGGTGTCGCGGTCGGTGAATTGCAGTGATTCCACGATAGTGCCAAGCGTCGCTTGGCTGGTGTTGCCCGACAGCGCATCCATCGCGCAATCGACAGCATCGACACCCGTCGCCGCCGCCGTCAGGATCGTGCCGCAAGCCACGCCCGCCGTGTCATGGGTGTGGAAATGGATGGGCAGATCGACCGCATCCTTGAGCGCGGGGATCAGTACGGCGGCGGATGCGGGCTTCAAAAGCCCCGCCATATCCTTCAGCCCCAGCACATGCGCTCCCGCGGCCTCCAGCTCCTTGGCCATTTTGACGTAGTATTTCAGGTCATACTTGGCCCGGTCGGGATCAAGGATATTGCCAGTGTAGCAGATCGTGCCTTCGAGGATCTTGCCGGTGTCGAGAACGGCATCCATCGAGACACGCATATTCTCGACCCAGTTCAGGCTGTCGAAGACGCGGAAAATATCGACGCCGCTTTGTGCCGCCTGCCGCACGAAAGCCTGCACCACATTGTCAGGATAGATCGTATAGCCCACGCCATTGGCACCGCGCAAAAGCATTTGGGTCATGATGTTGGGCATGGCCGCGCGGATGTCGCGCAGGCGTTGCCACGGGCATTCCTGCAAGAAGCGATAGGCGACATCGAATGTCGCGCCCCCCCAACATTCGACCGAGAACAGCTCGGGTAGCTTGGCGGCATAGGCAGGGGCCACCTTGATCATGTCGATCGAGCGCATCCGGGTAGCCAGAAGCGATTGATGCCCATCGCGCATCGTGGTGTCGGTGATCAACAGCCGCTTTTGATCCTTCATCCACTGCGCAACGGCAGCGGGGCCTTGTTCATCCAGCAATTGCCGCGTGCCAGCAGGGTAGCTGTCGCTGCGCGCGGCGGGGGCCTTGGGTGGTTTCACATCAGCGCGCGGGCGGGGGCGACCCTCGGTCTCGGGGTGCCCGTTGACGGTGATATCGGCGATATAGGTCAGAATGCGGGTCGCGCGGTCGCGGCGCGGCTTGAAATCGAACAGCGCAGGCGTCGTGTCGATGAATTTGGTCGTGTATTGATAGTTCAAGAAGGTCGGGTGCTTGAGCAGGTTGATCACGAAATCGATGTTCGTGCTGACGCCCCGGATGCGAAACTCGCGCAGTGCGCGATCCATCCGCGCGATCGCGGCCTCGGGTGTGGGGGCCCAAGCGGTGACTTTCTCAAGCAGGCTGTCGTAATAGCGCGTGATCACAGCCCCCGAATAGGCCGTGCCGCCATCAAGGCGGATGCCCATGCCCGTGGCACCCCGATAGGCGGTGATGCGTCCGTAATCGGGGATGAAATTATTGGCCGGATCTTCGGTCGTGACCCGGCATTGGATGGCGTGACCGTCAAGTTTGACGTCATATTGGCTGGCCACACCCGTCGCTTCGATCAGCGACTTGCCTTCGGCGATCAGGATTTGCGCGCGCACGATGTCGATGCCTGTCACCTCTTCGGTGACGGTATGTTCGACCTGCACTCGGGGGTTCACCTCGATGAAGTAAAATGCGCCCGTGTCCATATCCATCAGGAATTCGACAGTGCCCGCGCATTCGTACTTCACATGTTCGCAGATCTTCTTGCCGAGCAGGCAGATCTCTTCGCGCTGGGCTTGGCTGAGATAGGGGGCGGGGGCGCGTTCCACGACCTTTTGGTTGCGTCGTTGGACCGAGCAGTCGCGCTCGTAGAGGTGGTAGATATTGCCGTGGCTGTCGCCCAATATCTGCACCTCGACATGGCGCGCGCGCAGGATCATCTTTTCCAGATACCCCTCGCCATTGCCAAAGGCGGCCTCGGCCTCGCGGCGCCCCTCGCGGACCTTTTCTTCCAATTCCGCCGGGCCCATGATCGGGCGCATCCCGCGTCCACCACCACCCCAGGACGCCTTCAGCATGAGCGGATAGCCCACCGCCTCGGCCTCGGCGCGGATCGCGTCCATGTCGTCGCCCAGCACTTCGGTCGCAGGGATGACAGGCACACCGGCCGCCATCGCCACGCGCCGGGCGCTGGCCTTGTCGCCAAGCGCGCGCATCGTGTCGGCCTTGGGGCCGATGAAGGTGATGCCGTTGGCCACGCAGGCATCGACGAAATCGGGGTTTTCCGACAACAGCCCATAGCCCGGATGGATCGCATCGGCCCCCGACAGCTTGGCCACGCGGATGATCTCATCAATCGAGAGATAGGCCGCCACGGGGCCAAGCCCCTCGCCGATCTTATAGGCCTCATCAGCCTTGAAGCGGTGCAAGCTCAGCTTGTCCTCTTCGGCATAGATCGCCACGGTGCGTTTACCCAATTCATTGGCCGCGCGCATGACGCGGATGGCGATCTCGCCGCGGTTGGCGATGAGGATCTTCTTGAATTCGGACATGTGGCAGCACCTTTCTTCGCAGATGCAGAATTTCTACGCAGGAAAAAGCGATGACGCAAACAGTTTGCGGCCCATTTTCCTTATGTTTTCAGTTGAAATCATTATATCAGCCATTGCTGCGATGCAGCAAAAGCAGCCTGCATCGCTGCCTCGGTCAACCCGGTGTGGCCAGCCTATCGGGCAGCTCTGCAAAGCGCGTTACGCCCATCTGGGCCATATTGCTCGCCATGTCCTTGGCCAGCATATCATGCAGATGTGCTGGCCCCGCGCGCCCCAGCGCGCCAAGCGCATAATGCCACGGGCGGCCCATCATCACGAAATGCGCGCCGAGCGCCAAGGCGCGCAGGATATCAAGTCCTCCTTCGATCCCGCTGTCGAAAATCAGCGGCAGGGTGGTCGCGCCCCGCACCATGCGCAAGGCATCGAGGCTGGCGGGCGCGCCATCGAATTGGCGGCCTGCATGGTTCGACACCCAGATCGCATCGACGCCCATGGTTTCGGCCTTTGCTGCCACCTCGGCCTCCATCACGCCCTTGAGGATCAGATGCCCCTGCCAGGCTTCGCGGAGTGCCTGCACATAGTCCCAATCCGGGGCCGCGCGCAGCAAATAGCCGACATGCGCGGTCGAGGGCAGGGGGCCGGTCTTTTTCTGGTCGGCATAGCTGTCCATCAACTTCATGCGCGGCATGCCGGTGGCCTGAATGCCGAGCGCCCAAGTTGGGCAGCGCGCCACCTGCGCCAAGAGGCGTGGGGTCAGCCGTGGCGGCTGCACCAGCCCACCGCGGGTCTGGCGTTCCCGACGCGAGGCGGCGGGCACATCGACAGTCAGCACAAGCGTGTGAAAGCCCGCCCCCTTGGCGCGCGCCAGCATATCGTCGCGGATCTTGGTGTCGCGCGGCGGATACATCTGGAACCAGCCTTGATCGCCGATATGGGCGGCCATCTCTTCGGGGGTGCGGGTGGCGACCGTCGACAGGCCATAGGGTATGCCCGCTTGCGCGGCATGGCGGGCCAGCATCCGCTCGGCATCGGGCCAAATCAGCCCCGACATGCCCAAGGGCGCGATCCCGAAAGG
Organism: Pseudomonadota bacterium; assembly: GCA_027592105.1. GTDB lineage: Bacteria > Pseudomonadota > Alphaproteobacteria > Rhodobacterales > Rhodobacteraceae > Roseicyclus. Next base: position 3,644 of record JAQCLA010000269.1, read on the forward strand.
GGCCGGGTAGTCGCGGCCCAAAAAGCGCGTGCTCAGATCGGCTTTGATCTCACCCCTGAGTGCGGCTGGATGAAACAGCACCGCGTCCAGTGCG
>JAQCLA010000270.1 GCA_027592105.1 Pseudomonadota bacterium
GGCGTGATCGCAGCGGCCGCCACCACGGCACCTGCGGGTGATGTGGACAGTGCAAATGCCCGTATCCGCACCGGTTCCGCCCAGCGTAGCGTGGCCGAGATCGCGGCGCTCGCCTTGCGCACGAATGCCGATGGAACGACACTGCGCGTAGGCGATGTGGCGATGGTCCGCACCGAAGGGGTAGACCGCGAACGCGCCTATTTCGTGGGCGAGAACCCGGCCATCACCATTCGCGTGGACCGGTCCGAAGACGGCGATGCCATCGCCATCCAAGCCCTTGTCGAAGACGCCGCCGCCGCGATGGAGGCGACCCTGCCCGCCGGAACCACCATCGATCTGATCCGCACCCGCGCTGAGGCGATCACGGGCCGGATCAATATCTTGCTCGACAACGCCCTGTTGGGTCTGGCGCTTGTCGTGGGGCTCTTGTTCCTGTTCCTGAATGCGCGCACGGCCTTTTGGGTCGCGGCCGGTATCCCCGTCGCGATGATGGCGGCGATCGCCCTGATGTGGGCGGCAGGGCTGACGATCAACATGATTTCGCTTTTCGCGCTCATCATCACGCTGGGCATCGTTGTCGATGATGCCATCGTCGTGGGTGAGCATGCCGATTACCGCGCCCGAAACTTGGGCGAAGATCCTGTCACCGCCGCCGAAACCGCCGCGCGCCGCATGGCCGCGCCGGTGTTTTCGGCCACTGTGACCACTGTTTTGGCCTTTGCCGCGCTGACCGCGATTGGGGGGCGCTTCGGCAGCTTGATCGCCGATATCCCCTTTACCGTGATCGTGGTCTTGATCGCGAGCCTTGTGGAATGCTTCCTGATCCTGCCTAACCACATGGCGCATGCGCTGGCCCATTCGGCCAAGACGCATTGGTATGATCTGCCGTCGCGCGTGGTCAATCGCGGCTTTGACTGGGTCAAGCATACAGCCTTTCGCCCGGTGATGCGCTTTGTCATCATCGCACGCTACCCGGTCTTGGCGGCGATGATCTTTTTGTTGGCCACGCAAGCGGCCAGCTTTTTGCGCGGCGATGTCGTCTGGCGCTTTTTCAACGCGCCGGAATTGTCGTCGGTCACCGGCAATTTCGCCATGCTCGATGCGGCCGACCGCAATGACAGCCTTGCGATGATGCGCGAGATGCAGCGCGCCGCCGAAGCGGTCGCCACCCGCTATGAGGCCGAGCATGGCGCCAATCCGTTGGTCTATGTCGTGGCTGAGGTCGGCGGCAACACCGGTGGCGGGCTGTCAGGTGTCGAGAACAAGGACGCCGATCTGTTGGGCTCTATCGCCATCGAGTTGATCGATGCCGATCTGCGGCCCTATTCCTCCTTTGCCTTTGTCGCCGATCTGCAGGACGAGGTGCGCCAGCTTCCGCTGACCGAAACGGTCAGCTTCCGTGGCTTTCGTGGCGGGCCGGGCGGCGATGCCATCGATGTGCAGATTTTCGGGGCTGATACCGCGACGCTCAAGGAGGCGGCGATCAGCCTGCAAACCCAGCTTGGCCGCTATGCCGAAGTGTCGGGGCTGCAAGACAGCATGGCCTATGACCGCGAGGAGCTGAGCCTTGAACTGACCCCGCAAGGCGCGGCGCTTGGCTTTGAGATCGCGACATTGGGCCGTGCCTTGCGCGACCGCTTGGGCGGGATCGAAGCGGCCAGTTTCCCCGATGGGCCGCGCACCGCAACCATCCGCGTGGAAATGCCCAAGGACGAGCTGACCGCCGATTTCCTTGACCGCACGCTGTTGCGCTCGGCCTCGGGACAATATGTGCCGCTGGCCGATATCGTGACCGTCACCGCGCGGCAGGGTTTTTCCACCATCCAGCGCGAGAATGGCGTGCGGCTGATCTCGGTCACGGGCGATCTGTCCGAAGATGACCCGGTACGCGCCGAAGAGATCATGACCGAGTTGCGCGATGTGCTGATCCCGCAGATCGAAGAGCGCTACGGCGTGGCGACACGTCTGGCTGGGCTGGCCGAGCAAGAGCAGGCCTTCCTTGGCGATGCGATGACCGGCTTCATCTTGTGCCTGTTGGGGATTTACCTTGTGCTGGCGTGGATTTTCGCAAGCTGGACCCGCCCCATGGTGGTGATGGCCATCATTCCCTTTGGCCTTGTCGGCGCGATCTGGGGCCATGCGCTTTGGGATGTGCCCTTGTCGATGTTCACAGTGGTCGGTCTGATCGGGATGACGGGGATCATCATCAACGATTCCATCGTGCTGGTCACAACCGTCGATGAATATGCCGAAGAGCGGGGGCTGATCCCCGCGATCATCGATGGCACCTGCGACCGCCTGCGGCCCGTGCTGTTGACCACGCTCACCACGGTTCTGGGTCTTGCACCGCTGTTGTACGAGACATCCTCGGATGCGCAATTCCTCAAGCCTACGGTGATTACGCTGGTCTATGGCTTGGGCTTTGGCATGCTGATCGTGCTTTTGGTGGTGCCGGCGATCTTGGCCATGCAGCAAGACATCGGCAAGCAATTCACCGCGCTCCGCCGTGCCTTGGCTGCTTTGCGCCGTCAGCGGGGCGTGGCGCTGGGAATGGGTGGCTTGGTTGTTGCGGTCATGGCCTTGTTCGCGCTGACGCTGGGCAGCGCGATACTGGGCGGTGGCATGGTTGGACCATTGGCCGGGTTGGGCGATGGGACAAGGGCGGCCTTCGGCATCTTTGTCGCGGGTGCCGCGCTGCTGTGCGTCGTGGCTTGGGCGGTCGCGGCTGTGCTGATGTCGCGGGCCAAGGCGCGGTCGGCCTAGGCCTTAGCCTTGGCAGCCGTCCAGTTCGACCGCCATCTGTGAGCCAATCACGCTGAAGCGCAAATCGCGCCTGTTCAGCGCAAAGGCGCCATGATGGGGCGGCACGATATCGGCCGTGGCCGAAACGGTCATGCCATCGCGCCGCGTCGTGGTTTCCGATACCCACATCCCCGGATCGCGATGTTCGATCACCACAGTTTCCAGATCGCCCGTGACCGGCAAGGAGATGGAGACGTTGACGCGCAGCCCATCCGAGATCGGGGTCAATTGGCAGCGTGCCGTGCTGGCACCAGCCTCCGTTGCGGTCAGGGGCCGGTCGCCAAGGGCCGCAACGATCGCGGCGCTGCGCTGTGTTGCAACAGGTAAACTGCCGCTCAAATCCAGCGTGATGGGGATGCAGACATCGAGGCAAACGCCCATATCCACCCGCCCCGCGATTGCGATCTCGCCTGCCGCACTCAGCACGAATTCCAAGGGCAAGATCACGCTGTCCTTATAACCGATGGAGCGCATGCCATTGATCACGAAGACATCGGGCCTTGGCCAATGGATCACCACATCGCGCACCGCGGTGGTTTCGTCGAGGCGGATCACCGTTGGCACCCCACCTTCGCCCGGCGCGCGCCAATAGGTCTTCCACCCCGGCGCAAGATCGATCCGGATCGCGGCCATATGGTTGCCATCGGCCAGCCGCCAACCGGGCAGAAAGGACACCGTGACCACATCGGCCACGGATTGCCATTGAAACTCGGCCCGCGTCGGGCCTGCGCCCCAAAACAAGCCAAGCGCGACCAGAAGGGCAAGATATCTTTGTGCTGCGATTTTCATTCTACGTGAGCTAGAAACTTGGCGATGAAATGGAAAGTCACGATTTGGCGACGCGCGCGTGTCTGTGGCGATCTTGTCGCGCGCATCGCTTGATCGCGCAGCGCCCAGACCCCATTATGAAAGCTATGGACC
>JAQCLA010000271.1 GCA_027592105.1 Pseudomonadota bacterium
GCACAGCCGCATGGTCGAGGTCAAATTCACCTCGATTACCTCGGCCCATTCTTCATCCGACATCCGCATGAAGAGGTTGTCGCGCGTGATCCCTGCGTTATTGACTAGGATATCGACCGCACCCATCGCCGCGATTGCTTGCTTTGGCAAAGCCTCGACCTCAGCGGCATCGCCCAGATTGCAGGTCAAAACATGCGTCCGCGCGCCCAGCTCATTGGCCAGCGCCTCCAACGGGGCCAGCCGTGTGCCCGACAAAGTCACGCTTGCCCCCGCACCATGTAAACACCGCGCAATCGCCGCACCGATCCCGCCCGAGGCACCCGTCACCAATGCCGATTTTCCTGTCAGATCAAACATGTCTGCCCCTCTCCGCCTTCAATTCGCTGTCAAAAGACCAAAGCGCGCCATATCCGCGTCGGTCAGCTGGTATTCTTCACGTGTCGCCCGGATCTGTCGCATGAAATCGGCGAATTGGACATCGCCCAACATCGTCGTGACCAAACGCTGGCGATCCGCGTCAGCGGCGATACTGCTATCCACGCCCACCCCCATGCGGCGCTGCATGGCGTCCGATTGCAAGACCAACGTGCCGCCCTTCTGCCTGCGCTCTGCCCCGCCTAAGAAAAGCAAGATCGCATCGTTGACGACCGCACCCTGAAGCTGCGTGTGCAATCCCGCCGCGCGGATCAGCCCGCCCATCTGCGCGGCCCAGACCACATCATCGGCCCCCGGCATGTCGCCCAGGGCGATCACCGTGATCTGGGGGTTTTCTTCCATCATCCGCTGCAACCTGTCGGCCGCCGCCCCATTCACCGGCCCCGACAGATGCAACACCTGCCCCTCGAGCCGAAAGGCCGTCGCGCCCGATCCGGCCAACTGCACCAAGGCCGCACCACCCAACACAAAGGCCAACACAACCGCACCAATAATCGCAAGCCGCCTACCCATTGCGCAGGCTTTCCGCGGCGGTGCGCACCTCATCGGCTGTCGCGATACTGCGGGTCTCAACCTCGCGCGCGATGCGTTTGACCATGCCGCTCAGCGCCTTACCCGCGCCGATCTCCCATGTTTCGGTGACACCGTTTTCGGCCATCCAGCCAATGCTTTCGCGCCAGCGCACCCGGCCTGTGACCTGTTCGATGAGCCGCGCCTTGATCTGGGCCGGATCGCTGCCCGCACAAGCGGTGACATTGCCGACCAAGGGCACCTGCGGCGCGCGCAGATCCACTTCGGCCAAGGCAGCGGCCATCGCATCGGCCGCCGGGGCCATCAAGGCGCAGTGAAACGGGGCCGAGACAGGCAGCAACAAGGCACGCTTGGCGCCCTTTTCTTTCGCGATCTCGACTGCGCGCAGCACAGCCGCCTCATGGCCGGAAATCACAACCTGCGCCGGGTCATTGTCATTGGCCGCCGCACAGACCTGATCTTGCGCCGCTTCTGCCGCGATTGCGGCGACGGCGTCGAAATCCAAGCCCAAAACCGCTGCCATTGCCCCTTGGCCCGCTGGCACCGCTGCCTGCATCGCCTCGCCGCGCAAGCGCAACAGCCGCGCGGCATCACCAATTCCCAAGGCACCCGCTGCCGCCAAAGCCGAATATTCCCCAAGGCTATGGCCCGCCACGAAAGCCGCCGTGGTGACCGAAACACCCTCGGCCTGCAAAGCCGCCATCACCGCCATGGATGTCGCCATCAACGCAGGCTGGGCATTGCGCGTCAGCGTCAACTGGTCCTGCTCACCTTCCCAGATCAGCGTCGAAAGCTTCTCGCCCAAGGCGGCGTCAACCTCGTCGAACACAGCGCGTGCTCGCGGATAGGATATGGCCAGATCACGCCCCATGCCGATGGTTTGCGCCCCTTGGCCGGGGAAAAGAAAAGCTCGTGTCATGCGCGATCCCTCGTCTTGCTTGCCTCATGGGCTAGCGCAAGCAAGACCCAGGCGCAACGCGCAGCTCACCACTCGCGGACGCGCACCCTCACCTCGACATCCGCGCAAGGCGCCGATCCAAAGGTGCCGACCCAAATGCTGACCTGACCATTCAGGTCCGCCAGATTGCTGAGCCGAAGCCGCGAATTCAGGCCCGGTCCGCTGTCATCATCATAATGCCAATTGCCTTGTGCATCGCGGATCAAAAGCGTCGTATCGCATGAGCTGTCGAGCCTTACTTCGAAATCTCGAAAATCGGGGTTCGACGCCATGTCAGACAGGTTCAGCGTGATCGCCGGATTGGCGTTGAAAAAACCCCGACCAGGAAGCCCGGCACAGCCTTGGATCTGCGTCTGGCCACCACCGGCGGTATCGACGAAATAGGCTTGATCGGCCAATGTATTACCCGTGGTGGTGTGCGGTGGCGCGATATAGTCGGGAACCGGGCAACCAATGATTGGTGTCGTCACAACCTGCGGGCCGGACCCCACCGGGGTGCTGACAGAACCGCGCACATTATCGACCAACAAATCGCCGCCATCGCTGGAGGGATGCATAATCTCGAACCGGATCGCCTGCCCGTTGAGCGACGTGTCATTCACGGTCGAGGTTACAGTGACGGTTTGCAACGCATTGATATCGCCGGTCGTGCCGCTTGTCGTGCCGATCAGCGTATTGCCGGCATAGATATTCACCACATACGGCTCATTGCCACTGAATGCATAAGCGCCGTCACCAATATCGGCCGAGAATGTGTAGGTCGACCCTGCGTTATAGGTCGTGGAAAAGGTCTGCGACATCGACGCGAAACTCGATGATCCGCCCCCATGATAGAGATAGGCCACGTTGTTGCCGGTCACGGTAGAGCCATCCAAAGCGTTGCTCGTTGGGTTGAAATCTCCCACATCGCCTGAACCGCCTTTTTGTGTCGTCCAACCCGGCACACCCGATGACCACCCGCCATTGCCATGGCCGGTCGCCTCGAAACTCGCGTTTTCAATCACGATATTGCTTTGCGTCGTCGCTGGTGTGCCGCCGCCGCCGCCAGTCCCACCGCTGCCACCATTCGTGGGGGCGTTGGGATCGTTACCATAGCCAGAATCGTCCGAACCGTCGTCATTGTCATTATTTTCATCGGCATCTTCGGGCCGATCATCCAAACCAGCAGGATCGAAATGGCCTCCCAGATCGCCGCCGGGGTCGATCCCTTCGATTTGCGGGGTGATCGGCGCCATCGGGTCCCAATCTTCAGGATCAGGGATCGGCACATTCTGGGTCCACGACGTTTCGAAATAGGGCGCTTGCACCTCGTCACGAACATTGGCGCTATATGTACCAAGCCCCGACTGCCCAAGCGTAAGGGCAAGAAAACCTGCCATTGTCGCGGTGGCGCAGACGATCACCCAGTCAACCGTCGCGACCCCATCTTGCGCGCGCAGGAAAGACATCAAGGGCGACCGGGGGTTTGGCTCAGATCTCGGCATGGCGTGTTTTCCGCCTTTTGGCGGCTCCGGACAGAATCACTCCAGACCGCTCTAACCCCAAGAAATGGTAAAAATGAGGCAATCGCCCAAGCCGGCTTGACGATCTCGGCCCCTGCGGGGCTTGCATGCAGGCATCACGCAGTGTATGCGCGCCTGATCTTCGCCACATGTCATATGAACGGCGTTCTCCCTCGTGGTCCGGGGGGCGGAGATTTGACAGCCCGGCCTTTGAAAGACGCTCGCAACAGAACTGGAGTTTCCATGCCTCTCTATGAGCATGTGATGATTGCACGCCAGGATCTC
>JAQCLA010000009.1 GCA_027592105.1 Pseudomonadota bacterium
CGCGGCCCTTGCATCTGGCCTTTTTGCGCAGCCCCGTGGCCACCGGGCGGATCGCGGGCATCGACATCGCCGATGCGCTGGCTGCACCCGGCGTGGTGGCGGTGTTCACCGGTGCCGATCTTCCGCCCAACCCGTCACCCGATCTGGCCCCCGTGCTTGAGATCGACGCACCCTTGCCCTTTCCCATGCTGGCGCGCGACCGCATCGCCAGTGTGGGTGAGCCGCTTGTCGCGGTTTTGGCCGATGGCCCGGCCCAAGCGGCCGATGCCGTCGACCTGATCACCCTCGACATCAAAGATAGCGACATGCCGGCCCCTGTGCGCGTGGCCCATCGTGCTTGGCATGTGGGCAATCCCGCCGCTGCCTTTGCCAAGGCCGCACATGTCGTCACGGTCGAGACACATCACCCCCGCGTCGCCCCCTCACCGATGGAACCGCGCGGCGTGGCGATCCGCTATGATGCCGCGACCGAAGGGGTGACGATCTTTCAGTCCACCCAGACTCCGCATCGCACCAAGAACGATGTCACCCGCATCTTGCAAATCGACCCTAACCTTGTGCGGGTCGTGGCCCCCGATGTTGGCGGCGGGTTCGGGATGAAGGGGTTCACCTATCCCGAAGAGGTTTTCGCCGTCTGGGCCGCGCTGCATCTGCGGCGTGACGTGCGCTGGATCGCCTCCCGCTCGGAAGAATTCTTGTCCGCCGCTCATGGGCGTGGCCTGACCTCACGCGGGCGCTTGGCCCTTGATGCCGAGGGGCGCTTTTTGGCGCTCGAGGCGCGGATTGCGGCACCGTTGGGCGGCTGGGTCTCGGGCACGGGATTGATGCCCGCCTTCAACGCCGCGCGCGTTCTCCCATCGGGCTACATCATCCCCGCCCTCGATATCGAGACCGAGGCCTATTCACATCCACTTCCGCCCGTAGGGATTTATCGCGGCGCGGGACGGCCCGAGGCCAATGTGATCATCGAGCGCCTGATCGACGCGGCCGCCGCCGTAACAGGGATCGACCCCATCGCGCTGCGCAAGGCCAATCTTTTGCCTGCCTCCGCCATGCCGCATGACACGGCCACGGGCAATCGGCTGGACAGCGGCGATTATGCCGCCGCGCTCGACGCTTTCGCCGCCGCCGCCGATCTGGATGGCCTGCGCGCACGGCGCGATGCGATCCGCACCAAAGGCGGGATCGCGGGCTTGGGGATCGCCTTCTATGTCGATCCATCGGCGGCGGGCTGGGAATATGCGCGCGTCACGCTCCAGCCAGACGGCACCGCCCATATAGCGACGGGTGCCACACAACAGGGCCACGGCCGCCTGACCGCGTTTTCGCAGATCGCCAGCGACGCCTTGGGCATCCCGCCCGAGGCGATCACGCTGGAGGCTGGCGATACTGCCAGCGTCACCGAAGGGATCGGCGCGGTCGGCAGCCGGGCCACAGCCATCGGCGGCAGCGCCCTGCTCGATGCTTGCGCAAAGATCAAGCAAGCGCTGGCCGCGGGTGCAACCCTACCCATCACCGCCGAAAGCAAATATGAGGTCGCAGGCCAAGCTTGGGCCTTTGGGGCCTATGCCGTGCTGGTCGCGATCGACGCCGACACCGGGCAGCCCCAACTTTTGGCGGCGCATGGTCATGATGATGCAGGCGTGATCGTGAACCCCCTTCAGGTCGAGGGTCAGATCAGGGGCGGCTTTGCACAAGCCTTGGGCGAAACCATGCTCGAAGCGATCGCGCTCGACGAGGATGGGCAGCTTTTGACCGGCAGCTTCATGGATTACGCCATGCCGCGTGCCGATGACCTCCCACCTTTGGGGCTCTCGCATAGCGAAACGCCCAGCCCGATGAACCCGCTGGGCGCAAAGGGCGTGGGCGAGGCGTCAACCACGGGGGCGCCAGCGGCTTTCATGAATGCGATCAGCGATGCCTTCCGCCCATTGGGCAAAACGGCACCGCAAATGCCGTTCAGTGCCGCGCGACTCTGGGAGGCGCTGAACGGCTAACCCGACGCCTTCGGTCAGAAGTCAAAGATATCGTCGAGGAACGACCCACGGCGCTTTTTCTTTTCGAACCCGCGCTGATGCACATCTTCTTGATATCCGCGCGTCTGCTGCGGGGCCTGCGCAGGCGCGGCCGCCGTGGGAACGGATCGTTCGATGATCTTGTCCAACTCGCCGCGATCGAGCCAGACACCACGGCAATGCGGGCAATAATCGATCTCGACGCCTTGGCGATCGCTCATGACAAGGGTGTTTCCATCGACGGGACATAGCATAGGCGCACTCCTCTTGGTGATTGCGCCCCAGATAGTCGTGGGGCGACGAACCACAATGGGCGATAGGAAAGACCTATGACACGATAAGGCCCCGGCACACTCCGCGATCAAACGTCGGGCGCGTCGCCGAACCCTTCGTGATGGGCGACGGGGTCCATATTGGCCAAGGAATGGCTGATATCTTGTGATTTGTTCTCGTAGCCGCTTGAGACGAAGATCACGGTAGCGAAACCGACCGCAACCAGACCGGCGGCAAGCACAACCCAATCGACGGTCACATGGCCTGCCTCATTGTGCAGGAAGGATTTGATTTTCATGGCGCTCCTCGCTTTTGCTAATTTGGCATTACCTTGCCCAACAAAATGCCCTGTGCTTGCGGCCAAACAAAGGCACGGGCGCGCCAATCAGGGGGAATTTTCGCGCAACCTTCAGCGCAAGTAAGCGCGCATCGCCTGATAGATCACCGCCGTCGCCGCATTGGCGAGGTTGAGCGAGCGGATATGGGGCGAGCGCATCGGCAGGCGGAAACAGCGATCTTCCATGCCAGACAAGATGTCTGGCTGCAGTCCCTTGGTCTCGCGGCCAAAGACCAAATAGGAATCGGGTGGATATTCGGGATCATAGACCGTGCCGCCGGTGCCGAATTCCTCGAAAAAGAACAGCTGGTCACGGCGCGGGGCGCGGTCGGTAAGAAACGCCGCCCAGTCGTCATATTCACTGAGCCGGACATGTTTCCAGTAATCCAGGCCCGCCCGACGCACGGATTTGTCGGTGATGTCGAAGCCATAAGGCCGGATCAGGATCAATTCCAGATCAAGCGCCACGCAGGTCCGCCCGATGGTTCCGGTATTGCCGGGGATTTCGGGTGTGACCAGAACGATCTTCATCGCGGCCTGCGCAGGCTCAGACATTGGGTTTGCCTTCCAACCCCAACAGGCGGCGCATCCCTGTCCAATAGGCGGGCAAGCGCGGGGGGCGGTCCAACTCGGCCAGCACCTCGTCGCGAAGCGCGCCTTTCAGTTCGGCAGCGACAAAAGCTTGCGCCCAAGCCAGCGTCGCAGGCCCATCACTCGGGCGCAGCCGCACCGCCGAGCCGATCAGCCCGACGATCGTGCCCGCGGGCGAATACCATTCATCTTGAATGCCCCGAATACGCCCCGGCATGACGCGCCCCATCGCGCGCACCAGCCCACTTTCGGAAAAGCGCAGCAAAAGCTTGCCCATTTCCGCATGGCTGTAGCCGATCAGCGGCGGGAAGGTATCGAAGAAAATCGGCCCCTGATCGTCGATGGCGAAATTGCGGATCGAGGGGTGATAGCCGATCCGCTCGGGCCGGTCGGCGACACGCGCCCAGAAATCGGCGATGCTCAGGGTGGCCGCCCCAAGAATATCCTGCATCTCTGACAGGCTGGCGGCCTCCAGACGCGGGCGCATCAAGATGCGTTCATCCAAAGCTTCCTGCACGATGACGGGTTGCAGATATCCCGCCGCCTCCAAAATCAGGAATTTGGTTTCGGGCAGGCGCACACCGGCCCATTGCAGCATATCGACATAGGCCGCATGGCGCGCGCCCAGTTCTTGTAAAAGATCGCGGTCGCGCCCACCGCGATAGGTCTTGATCACCTTGTCGGCCAAAGGGCCGCCCTCGGGCCGAAAGGGCAGGCAGAAATAGCCAAGCCGGCTGACAGGCTCGCCACGCGCGGCAAGCGCCGCGCGCACATCTTGGGCCAGATCGCTCATGTATGCTTGCCTACGGTCCAACCCGTCGCATCGGCCAGCCGCCCCTCACCCTTGGAGAGCGGCAGATCCTCAAGCGCCGATCCCATCGAATCGTTCCAGCGGTTAAGGTAGCCAAACAGCGCCACCACCCCCATGATCTCGACGATCTGGCCATCATCCCAATGCGCGCGCAGCCGCGCGCCGATCTCGGGCGTCACGGCATTGGGAACGGCGGTCGCGGCTTGTGCGAATGCAAGCGCCGCTTTCTCGGCATCGGTGAAATGCGCGCTTACCTCGAAATCGAAAACATCGGCCAGCCGTTCCTCACTCGCGTTGAAGCGTTCGGAGGCAAGGATCATATGTGCCTGACAATAAAGGCATCCCGAGGCGTAGCTTGAGACATAGCCGATCAACCGCTTGAATTCCGGTGTCACACCCGCGCCGTAATCGGTCATCACCGCGACGTTGAGATCGGTGAAGGCCCGCGCGATGGGCGCGCGATGGGCCATGGTGCGGACCGAATTGGGGATCACGCCCAAGGGCCCTTTAAAGAACTGCACATGGTCGCGCAGATCGGGGTCCATCGCGTCCTCTTCGCGGGGGGGAACCAAGGCCATAACATTTCTCCCTTCGGCTGTGGGCAATGCGCGTGTTCTGCGCAACCGCCCCTTCTATGCCCGATCCCTTCGCGCGCCGCCACCTCAAGCGGCGCTTGGCGGGGCTGCTCTTTTGGCGTTACCTTGCACCCATGACCGAGCGCAAGACAGACCCGATCCGCCCCACCGATGACGAGGCCCGCAGCCTTGCACGCAGTCTGATATCCGATGCGCGCTTTGCCGCTCTCGGCGTGATCGACCCCGAGACCGGGGCGCCCACGGTCACCCGCATCGCGCTGGTGCCGGGGCCGGATGGTGTACCGCTGACGCTGATTTCCAGCCTCTCGGCCCATACCGGGGCCTTGGCGGACAATCCCGCCTGTTCACTGTTGATCGGTGAGCCGGGGGAAAAGGGCGATCCGCTGACCCACCCGCGCCTGACATTGCAGGCACATGCCGAACAGGCCGACAAAGCAATGCTCAAGACCCATTACCTGACGCATTATCCCAAGGCGCAGCTTTACTATGATTTCAGCGACTTCGGGCTTTTCCGTTTTGCCCCGCTTGCCGGGCTTTTGAATGGCGGGTTCGGCAAGGCCTATCGCCTCACGCCCGGCGATCTGATGGGCTAGGCCCGCGCGGCTACCAATGCGTTGTGCCGACGGCACCCTTGATCTTGCCGGTCAGATTGGGCGTCACCCAACCGCCATAGAAATCGCCCGGCTGCGGCACGACGCGGATGTCGCCCACGAAAGCGGCATCGACCGATGTAGCGTAAAAGGCGATGTGATCGCGGATCGGATCAAAACGCGCGGTGGGCGCGGGGTAAAGCCAACCCGCATTGCGCGACCGCCGCCCATTGAGCACAAGATCCACATAGGTGGCCCGGCCTTTCCATTCGCACCATGTTTCGCGCGATGAGGGCATGAGCGCCGCACCAAGCACGGCGACAGGCGGCAGGTAATAGGTCGGCGCATGATGGGTTTCGAGAACGCGCCAGGCGCTGCCCGCATCGGCATGGGCAATCTCGACCCCGGCAAAGACCACGCGCAGCGGTTGCGCCACGCGCTCCAACCTTGGAGGGCGGGGGTAGTCTTGCACATTCTCGACCGGCAGAACCGTCATGCTGCTGCACTCCTGACTTCGGTGCGAGCTAGCCCGGTGAGGCGCAAAAGAAAAGCCCGCCCCAAGATCGGGGCGGGCCATCCAATGCCGATGGGTTCAAACGTCGAAGCGTGCGGTGATCTGGGCGGTGCCACGGACATCTTGCTGCCAGCGCATGCGCAGGGTGCGCCCACCCGCCCCCTGCCCCGGCTCGGCATAGGGCGTGACATAGATGATCACGTTCGACGCCGAACGCAGCGCCCCCTCGGCCAAGAAGGAAATCCCACCGCGCACCTCGGACCCGAAGGGCGAGACATCGCTTAGATCGACATTCCACACGCTGCTGGCCGTGCCTTGCACATGGCGCACCGTGACCGGATTCTCGGTCCGCTTGACGATCCCGTGGTAGGTATTGCCTGAAAACAGCATATCGGCCGTGCGCCCGAGATCGAGGGTGGCGAAACTCGTGTCGATACCCTCCACCGCCAAAAGCTGGGGGCCGGTGGTTTTCTTGAACAGGTTGTCGGTCACCGTCAGCCCGTTGATGAAATGGCCCGCGCCATAAGGCTTGATCAGGATGAAATTCATCCAAGGCGCGCTGCCTGTCGAAAAGAAGATGTTTCCGTCAAGCGAAAGGCCATGAAAGCTGAGACCACCCGAGAATTGCGGCGATGGATCACGCTCATTGCCCCATTCGATATAGCAATTATCGACGTAATTGCCCTCGAAGGTGGTCTTGATGTTGTTGTCGGCCAGCACCAGCCCCGCGGTGCGCGGCCCATCGGTCACGCCGTCACCTTGGAAGAAATGGTTGCCTGACAAAATGTTGCCGGTGCCTGCGATCACCCCGAAATGGCGAAAACGCACCGCGCGGTTATCGCGCACCTTAATGTCCGAGACATTGGCGTTGAAGGCGATGGTCGTGCGCAAGGGCGCGGCCACATCTTGCTCATTGGACAGGAACTGGCAGCGGTCGATCTGAAGGCCCTGACACCCCTCGCCCGCCGAGGTGATGGCGCGATCCTTTGGCCCGGTGAAGTAGCTGTCTTGGATCTGAAACGCCAAACCGTCGCGCGGCAGGTTCAGGCCCGAACAGAGACCCGCACAAAGAAACTCGATATCCGAAACGATAAAGCGCTGCAGGTTCAGCCAGCCAAAGAAATCGAGAAGGTATTTGAAGCGACGGAAAGTATAGGTCTGGGTCACCGGGGCCGCACGCAGCGCACCCGACAAGGTCACTCGCCCCCCCGCCACATCGCGCGAGGTGACATAGATCTCGCGGCCCACACCTTGGCCTGCGGTGACCAAGGCCCCCACCGGGATATCGGCGACATTCGACAAGCCCGTGATCCGCCGCGCGTCCGAGGCCGACCATGTGCCGTTGCGCGTATGCACCTCATCGGCCCAAGCGGGTGCGCTTTGCGCCGCCAACTGCCCGTTTCGCAAAACGCGGCGATTGGCATAGGTGTTGCGGTTGCCCACGATCGCCTGCACGTCGAGCGGCCCATCAAGCAACACCCGCCGCCCGCACAGATCGAAGCTTTCATAGTCGGATTGGTTGAACAGCTGCTGAAGCCCCTTGCGCAGCCCCAGCACATCATCACCCAGCGCCTCGGCATAGCCCTTGAGGTCAAAGTTGCGGTTCAGCGCCAGACGCGCGCCATCGGGCATGATCAAGCGCCCCTCGAAGCGGATCGGCGTGTTGATCGTTAGGCTGGAGGCGATGAAGTAATTGCCGGCGGGTACCATGATCTCGCGGCCCGCGGCGGCGGCATCGGCCGCGACAAATGCATCGCGGTCATCGGTGACGCCATCGCCGCGCGCGCCGAAATCGCGCACATCGACCCAATCCATCATCTTGCGGAAAAAGACCGAGGTGACATCTTCGATCATGATGCTTTCGATCCGCACCTGCCCGCCATTGGGCCCGGTCAGGTCGATCCCCATATGTCCGAAGGCCGCCTGCGGCCCCCAAGCCATATCCACGCCACCGCGCGCACCTGTGCCGATAATGGCCGAAACTGTCACCACCGCCCCATAGGCGCTAAGGGTCGTGGTCGGCCCTGCCTGCGTCACGCTTGACAGGTTCTGGTTGCTCGCATTGCCCGCCCAAGCGGCGATCCGGACACTGGGGAAATTCCCCGAAAGCACCTTTATGCGCGCAGACACCCGCAGGTAGAGGCCCGGCAAGATCGGGGTTTGCCCCATATAGCGCAGCCGCGTCGTGGCCTCGGTCTTTACGATCTCAAGGCAATTGCCGAAATCCGCATCAGCGGCCACCAGCGCCGCATTGGGTGCGGTGGCCCATGTATCGCTGCCCGGCCGTCCATCTTGGCGCGACCAGACCCCTAGCCCGTTTGCGAAAGCGGGCGGCATCAAGACCAACCCGTCGGTAATCACCTGGTTCATATTCTACCCCTTTCCGCGCCCGGTCACCGTCAGGCGCGCGCATGTCCTTGGACCGAAAAGGGGCAACCGAGGCGCCCTTGAACGGCCACCTCGGTTGTGAAGCGATGTCAGTGAAACGGCCCGGCACAGCAAGCCGAGTTGGCACAGTTTCTAGAGCGAAATGATTAAGCGTCGGTTAAGATCAGGCCGCGACCTGTGGCGGCGGCAGGATCTGCACGCCGTTGATCTTCCAACCACCCTCGGTCTGGATCATCTGGTAGCCAAGGTAATGGGCATTGCCAGCCTGATCGATGACCTGCACCCGCTGTACCAAAATGCCGCCGAAACTCTGCAAATCGATGAAATCGACCTGGGCGGGTGCCCAGACCATCGGATAGCCCTGCTCGACCATGCGACCGAAATTCTGCGCGTCGCGAAAGATGCGCTGGATATTGGGGCTGGCGAATTGCCAAGCCGCGCCGACATCTTCGGCCAGAAAGGCATCGAACTGGCCCGCTATCGTGGCCTCGATCTCGGGATTGGGGGCAAGCACCTCTTGCGCACTTGCCATCAAGGCGAAAAAGCTGACGAAAATTCCGGCGAAAACGCTGCGCAACATCCCCGTATCCCCCTTTTGAACAAGACATACAGGGATGATAGCGCAAGGGCGCGTGATTTCACGCGCCCAATTCGCCCTTCAGCCCGCGCGCGATCAAGGCGAGCGTCTCATCGATGCCATAGAGCGCGATGAACCCACCAAAACGCGGCCCCTGGCTGGCACCCAGCAAGACCTCATAAAGGGCCGAGAACCAATCGCGCAGCGGCTCGAACCCGTGCAACTTGCCCACCGCAAAGACGAGGGATTGCAAGAAATCGTCGCTTTGCCAATCGATGGTCACATCGCCGACCTCGGCCCCTTCCAGCGCGGCCTTGCGCGCCAGAATATCGCGCGCGCGGGCCGCATCGCCCAGACAGGCCGACAGCTCCGCCATCGCGGCCGCTTCGCGCGCTTCGGGCAGGCGGAACACACGTGTCGGTTTGACGAAATCGTTAAAATAGCGGATCGCGAAACCGGCCGCCTGATCCAGATCGGGGTTCCCCTCGGGCGAGGCATCAGGTGCGTAGCGGTTGATAAAGCCCCACAGCCTGTCCTTATCCTCGGCCGCCGATACGCTGACGAGGTTGAGCAGCATCGCGAACGGCACCACCATCGTGCTGACGGGCACTTCGCCGCCGTGAATGTGCCAAACCGGGTTGGCCAATTGCTGCTCGGGTGTCTGATCGGGATAGGCCCGCAATTGCTGATGGTATTCATCCACCGCCTTGGGGATCACGTCGAAGTAAAGCCGCTTGGCCGTCTTGGGCTTGAGATACATGAAATAGCTCAAGCTTTCGGTTGATGCATAGCTCAGCCATTCATCGATCGAGATGCCATTGCCAGACGATTTGGAGATCTTCTGCCCGGTCTCATCCAAGAACAGCTCATAGGTGAAATGATGCGGCGCGGGCATGCCCAAGATCTCACAGATCGCGTCATAGATCGGCGTATTGGTCGAGTGATCTTTGCCATACATCTCGAAATCGACACCAAGTGCCGCCCAGCGCGCGCCGAAATCGGGCTTCCACTGCAATTTGCACTGACCGCCCGTGACCGGCAGCGTCCATTCGCGGCCCGTCTCATCGTCAAAGGTCACGGTGCCCGCTTGCGCATCGACATGCTTGATCGGCACATAGAGCACGCGGCCCGTTTCGGGATGGATCGGCAAGAAGATGGAATAGGTCTCGCGCCGCTCATCGCGCAGCGACGCCAGCATCACCTTCATCAGCGCATCATAACGCTCGGCCGCGCGCAGCAGGATTTCGTCGAACTGGCCGGAGGCGTAATAGTCGGTCGCGGAATAGAACTCGTAATCAAACCCAAAGGTATCGAGGAAACGGCGCAGCATCGCGTTGTTATGATGGCCAAAGCTTTCAAACTCCCCAAAGGGATCAGGCACGCGCGTTAGCGGCTTTTGCAGATGTTCGCGCAGCATATCTTGGTTTGGAACGTTCCCAGGAACTTTGCGCATCCCGTCCATATCGTCGGAAAAACAAATCAGCCGCGTCGGGATGTCGGAAATGATCTGGAACGCGCGGCGGATCATCGTCGTGCGCAGCACCTCGCCGAAGGTGCCGATATGCGGCAGCCCCGAGGGGCCATAGCCCGTCTCGAACAGCACATAGCCCTTTTCGGGTGGGGCTTTCTCGTAACGTTTGAGCACCGCCCGCGCCTCTTCAAAGGGCCAAGCCTTGGAGGTCATCGCGGCATCGCGGAGGGTGGTCATCGTTTTCGGTCCTGAATTGACAGCGGGCCCCATCGCCCGCGCGCCCATGCCCCTATTGTGCAGACGCGGCGACGTCAATAAATACCCAGTGACGAAAGGAGAGCCCGATGGCCGAACTTAGCCCCGAAGATGCCCTTGTCGCGCTGATGGTGGCGGTATCCGTCTCGGATGCAGCGATCCGTACGGCCGAGCTGGTGAATATCGAGCAGATCGTGAATCACCTTCCGGTTTTCGCCAATTACGATGCCGACCGCATGCGTAGCGTGGGCAACATCGTCTTCGAACTGTTCGAAGAGGAAGACGGGCTTGACGCGTTCTTCGGCCTCATCACCGACGCCTTGCCCGAAAAACTCTATGAAACCGCCTATGCGATCTGCTGCGATGTCGCGGCGGCGGATGGTGCTTTGGCGCAAAGCGAGCTGCGGTTCCTTGAAGAGTTGCGCCACGAACTCGAAATCGACCGCCTCCATGCGGCTGCGATCGAACGCGGCGCGCGCGCACGGCATATGACGCTCTAGCATGCGCAAGCAGCGCCCGATTGCCCCAACGCGGCAAAGCTGACAGTTTAGGCGCATCATGTCCGCCGATGTCACATTACCGATTTGGCTCTTTGTTCTGATCCTGCTGTTTGCGGGCGTGACATTCGCGTCGCATTTCTTGTTCCCCTCGGTGCGCTGGTTCTTGCGCCGCAGGCTGGAGCGGGCGGTGGAACAGCTCAACACCCGCCTCAAAACCCCGATCCAGCCCTTCAAGCTGGCCTCGCGCACCGATACGATCCGCCGCCTGATCTATGACCCCGAAGTGGCGCAAGCCATCGCCGATCACGCGCGCAGCAACAAGATCCGCGAAGACGTCGCCTTTCAAAAGGCCGAGCGCTATGCCCGCGAGATCGTGCCGGGCTTTTCGGCCTTCACCTATTTCGGCTTCGCCATTCGCGCGGCGCGTATTCTCAGCCAGTCGCTTTACCGGGTGCGGCTGGTGCATGCCAATGATCGCGCATTGGAAGATATCCCGGCAGCCTCCACCGTGATCTTCGTGATGAACCACCGCTCCAACATGGATTACGTGCTGGTGACATGGCTTGCCGCCGAACGCTCGGCCTTGGCCTATGCGGTGGGCGAATGGGCGCGCGTCTGGCCCTTGCGCCAGCTTGTGCGCGCGATGGGCGGCTATTTCATTCGCCGTCGCCATAACAATGCGCTCTACCGCAAGGTTCTGGCCCGCTACGTCCAGATGGCGACCGAGGCCGGTGTTACCCAAGCCGTCTTTCCCGAAGGTGGCCTGAGCCGCACAGGCGCGATGGGCCGGCCCAAGTTGGGCCTGTTTTCCTATATCATCGACGGGTTCAAGCCGGGCCTGTCGCGCGATGTGGTCTTTGTCCCCGTTGCGATCAATTACGACCGCGTGATGGAAGATCGTAGCCTGATCGAGGCCCAAGATAGCGGCACACGCGCCTTTCGCTTCACGCTTTGGCCGATCTGGCGTTACCTGCGCCGCCAGATTTGGCACCGCATAACGGGGCGCTTTCACCGCTACGGCTACGCGGCGGTCAGCTTTGGCGACCCGCTCAGCCTGACAGGTTTCATGCAAGATGGCCATCAAGACCCCGCCATTGACCTCGGCCATGTGCTGATGGCACGCATCGCGCGGGTCATGCCGGTGACGCCTGTGCCTTTGGTCGCCCATGCGCTGAGCCAAGGGGTGCGTAGCGTGGTGGCCCTTGAGGCCGTGCTGCGCCGCAAGATCGCGGAGGCAGAGGCGCGCGGGATCGTGCTGCACATCCCACGTGGCGACATTTCTTACGCGATTGAGGTGGGTCTGCGCGCGCTGATGGAACGCGATCACGTCACCCGCATTGGCGACCGCTTGTCAGTCTCGGCCGAAGGGGCGGAGTTTCTGACCTTTTATGCAGCCTCGATTTTGCACCTCATGGGCGATCAGCCTGACAATTCGCACACGCAAGACGAGAAAATTCATTTCTCTGCGACATAATATTTCACAAATTTAAATTTCTGGTTTGCTTTGTTGCGCGCCGATCTGTATCCCTCGCATCAGCAGCATAATTGATTCCGCACTGCGGCATCGGCAAAGGATCGGAGATATGACGATGGCCCTCGACGCGACCCAAGCGATCGCCAGCTATGACGCGCCCAAGAAAGATCTCTATGAAATGGGCGAAATCCCGCCCTTGGGCCATGTCCCCGCGCAGATGTATGGTTGGATTTTGCGTCAGGAGCGTCATGGCGAACCGGTCGATGCGCTGAAGGTTGAAGTGGTCGACACACCTAAGCTCGACAGCAACGATGTGCTGGTTCTCGTGATGGCGGCGGGCGTGAACTACAATGGTGTTTGGGCTTGCTTGGGCAAACCCGCCTCGGTTTTCCGTCAGCACAAGGCGCCTTATGCGATCATCGGCTCGGATGCGGCGGGCATCGTCTGGGCCGTTGGCGACCGCGTCACCCGCTGGAAGGTCGGCGACGAGGTCGTGATCCATTGCAACCAAGATGATGGCGACGACGAGGAATGCAACGGCGGCGACCCGATGCTTTCGCCCAGCCAGCGCATCTGGGGCTATGAGACTGCCGATGGTAGCTTTGCCCAATTCACCCGCGTGCAATCCCAACAACTCATGCCGCGCCCCAAGCATCTGACATGGGAGCAATCCGCCTGTTACACGCTGACGCTGGCCACAGCTTACCGGATGCTTTTTGGCCATGAACCCCATGACCTCAAACCCGGCCAGAATGTGCTTGTCTGGGGCGCATCGGGCGGCCTTGGCTCTTTTGCGATCCAGCTCATCAACACAGCAGGCGCCAATGCGATCGGCGTGATCTCGGACGAGGACAAGCGCCAATTCGTCATGGATCTGGGCGCCAAGGGCGTGATCAACCGCCGCGATTTCAACTGCTGGGGCCGCCTGCCCGAGGTCGGCACCGATGAATACACCGACTGGTTCAACGAGGTGCGCCGCTTCGGCAAGGCGATCTGGGACATCACCGGCAAGGGCGTGAATGTCGACATGGTTTTTGATCACCCCGGCGAGGCCACCTTCCCGGTCTCGACTTTCGTGGTCAAACGCGGCGGCATGGTCGTGATCTGCGCCGGCACATCGGGCTATAACTGCACCTTCGACGTGCGCCATATGTGGAGCCACCAAAAACGCCTGCAAGGCAGCCATTTCGCCCATCTCAAGCAAGCCGCCGCCGCCAATAAGCTGATGCTCGACCGCCGCCTCGATCCCTGCATGTCCGAGGTTTTCCCTTGGGATGACCTACCGCTGGCGCATATGAAGATGATGCGTAACGAGCATAAGCCGGGCAATATGGCCGTGCTGGTGCAAGCACCGCGCACCGGGCTCCGGACTTTGGAGGATGTGTTGGAAGCGGGTCCGCGCAAGACCTTAGCAGACCACACAGCCGACCCTCCTGCGAGATCGCGAGAAATCACGTCGGTCGGTCGCATGGATGTCTAAATTTCAACGCATTCGGCCTGTATGCCGGGGGCGTTGAAAGGAGATTTTCGTGATGGCTATCGATCCGATTGCATGCACATTGCTTGCCGCTGCGAGCGTTTCAACGGGCATGCGGCGTGCAAACAAGGCAAAAGCCAAGACAACCGCCCTTGCCGCGCAATATGCGCCGGTCAAGCATGATCAAGCCATGAGCATCGCGGCGCAGCGCCATCGCGCCCGGCTCTTGAACATCCCCGACAGTGCGATCGACCGCCATATCGAAGATGCCCGCGCGCGTGGGCAGTCAGATCTGCTCGCCTTGCAAGGGCTGATCGCGGGTCGCGGGTCGCGCAAGCGCTAAGCCGCGTTCAGCGCGTCGCTGCTGTGCGGATCGCGGCGATATTCGCGCCATAAGTCTCTGGGTTGCGCACTGATCCGCCCTTGAACACAGCAGATCCCGCAACCAACACATCGGCCCCTGCTGCCGCGACCAGCGGCGCAGTCGTCACATCCACACCGCCGTCGATCTCGATATGAATGGGCCGATCACCGATCATGGCGCGAAGTGCGGTGATCTTGGCGGTCATGTCGATGAATTTCTGCCCGCCAAAGCCGGGATTGACGGTCATGACACAGACCAGATCGGCCAAGTCCAAAAGATGCGCGACCGCGTCGGCCGGGGTGCCGGGGTTGAGCGCAACGCCCGCCTTCATCCCCGCGCCCCGGATCGCCTGCAGCGTGCGGTGGATATGCGGCCCCGCCTCGACATGGGCGGTCAGCACATCGGCGCCCGCATCGGCATAAGCCGCGATGTAAGGGTCGACAGGCGCGATCATCAGATGCACATCCATCACCGTTTTCACATGGGGGCGGAACGCTTTCACCGCCATCGGGCCAAAGGTCAGGTTCGGCACGAAATGCCCGTCCATCACATCGACATGGACCCAATCGGCGCCTTGGTCTTCGATGGCCCTGATCTCGGCCCCGAAGTTGGCGAAATCGGCAGAAAGGATCGAAGGGGCGATCTTGATGGCGCGGTCGAATGTCATGTGCTGTCCCTTTGCGGTCTTGGCCGCCCTGTTAACGGCTTCACCGCCCATACCGCCGCCGGGTCACGCTTGCCAAGGACGGGGGCGCATGACACGCTTCGGCGACAACGTCAGATACGGAAATCGGGCCCAACATGTCCGCGATCACCCCGGCAATCGCACCGCCGACGCAGGATCACCTGCCACAGCTGCACCGCCCCCGAAATCTGGGCATGGCGCTCGACCTTGATTGGGTTGCGCGGGTGCAAGCCAATACCTCGGCCATCGAACGCCGCGCAAACACCCTGCCCGGTCGGCGCACGGTCAAGAAAGCCTATCAAGCGGCATGGCTGGCCCGCGCGATCACCTTGATCGACCTGACCACGCTTGCAGGCGACGACACCGAAGGTCGCGTCCGTCGCCTTTGCGCCAAGGCGCGCCAACCTGTGCGCGCCGATCTGCTCGGCGCACTGGGCCTGCCCGCGATCACGGTCGGGGCTGTCTGCGTCTATCACGAGATGGTGGAGACCGCCGTCGCGGCGCTGGCGGGGTCAGGCATCCCCGTCGCCGCCGTTTCGACCGGGTTTCCGGCGGGCCTGTCGCCCTTTGCACTCCGGGTCAAAGAGATCGAACACAGCGTGCAGGCGGGGGCCGCCGAGATCGACATCGTCATCTCGCGCCGCCATGTGCTGACCGGAAACTGGCAAGCGCTTTACGATGAAATGCGCGCATTTCGCGCCGCTTGCGGCCCGGCGCATGTCAAGGCGATCTTGGCCACGGGCGAGCTTGGCACGCTCAGAAATGTCGCGCGCGCCTCGCTCGTGTGCATGATGGCAGGCGCCGATTTCATCAAAACCTCCACCGGCAAGGAAAGCGTCAACGCCACGCTGCCCGTCTCCCTCACCATGATCCGCGCCATCCGCGCCTATGAGGCCGCGACGGGGATCAAGATCGGCTACAAGCCCGCAGGCGGCATTTCCAAGGCCAAGGATGCGCTGGTTTACCTGTCCTTGATGAAAGAGGAACTGGGCAACGATTGGCTGCGCCCCGACCTGTTCCGCTTTGGCGCATCAAGCCTTTTGGGCGATATCGAACGGCAACTCGAACACCATGTCACCGGCGCCTATTCGGCAAGCTGGCGGCATCCGATGGCATGAGGTGAAGGGATGACCACCCGCGAAATCTTCGACACGATGGAGTACGGCCCCGCCCCCGAAAGTGCCGCCGAGGCGCTGGATTGGATCGGCATGCACGGCCCGGCCTTTGGTCATTTCATCGATGGGCGCTTTACCGCAGCGGGCGAGACCTTTGCCACGCGCAACCCGGCCACCGGTGCGGAACTGGCGCAGATCACCCAAGGCACGGCGGAAGATGTCAACGCCGCAGTCGCCGCCGCGACAAAAGCCTTCCCCACATGGGCCAAGCTGTCGTGCCATGCGCGGGCCAAATACCTTTATGCGCTGGCGCGGCTCCTGCAAAAGCATGCGCGGCTTTTCGCGGTCCTTGAAACCCTCGACAATGGCAAGCCGATCCGCGAAAGCCGCGATGTCGATCTGCCATTGGCCCAGCGCCATTTCTACCACCACGCAGGGTTGGCACAGCTGCGCGATGCCGAAATGCCGGGCCATCAGCCCCTCGGCGTCTGCGGTCAGGTCATCCCGTGGAACTTTCCGCTTTTGATGCTGGCATGGAAGATCGCCCCTGCGCTTGCGGCGGGCAACACGGTGGTGCTGAAACCCGCTGAATACACCTCGCTCACGGCGCTGCTTTTCGGCCAGATCTGTCAGGAGGCGGGGCTGCCGAAAGGTGTGGTCAATATCGTCACCGGCGACGGGCGCACGGGCGAGGCGATTGTCACCCATCTGGGTACGGCCAAAATCGCTTTCACCGGCTCCACCGCCGTGGGCCGACGCATCCGCGAACAGACCGCCGGCATGGGCAAATCCCTGACGTTGGAGCTGGGCGGCAAATCCCCCTACATCGTCTTTGACGACGCAGATATCGACAGCGCCATCGAAGGGCTGGTCGATGCGATCTGGTTCAATCAAGGCCAAGTCTGCTGCGCGGGTTCCCGCCTTCTGGTGCAAGAAGGCATCGCAGGTGATTTCCACGCGCGCCTGAAAGCGCGCATGGCCAAGCTGCGCGTGGGCGACCCGCTGGATAAATGCATCGACATGGGCGCGCTGGTCGATCCGGTGCAGCATCAAGCAATCACTGCGATGCTGGCCGCCAATACCGAAGGTGAGGTCCATACCGCGCCCGTCGCCATGCCGGAGGGTGGTTGTTTCTTTCCACCCACGCTAATCACCGGCCTCTCACCCGCCGCGCCCTTGATGCAGGAAGAGATTTTCGGCCCTGTCCTTGTCGCTACCACTTTTCGCACGCCGACCGAGGCGGTCGAGATCGCAAACAACACCCGCTACGGCTTGGCGGCGACTGTGTGGACAGAGAACCTCAACCTCGCGCTCGACATCGCGCCGAAACTGGCGGCCGGTGTGGTCTGGGTGAATGCCACCAACCTGTTTGACGCGGCCGCCCCCTTTGGCGGGGTGCGCGAAAGCGGCTTTGGCCGCGAAGGCGGCTGGGAGGGGCTTTCGGCCTATCTCAAACCCAGCGTCAAGCGCATGGCGATCAAGCGGATTGCACCCTTTGCCGCGCCCAAAACGCCCGAGGCCCCACCGCTTGACCGCACGGCCAAGCTTTATATCGGCGGCAAACAGGCACGGCCCGATGGCGGCTATTCCGCCCCTGTCTGGTCCAAGCGAGGCAAGCTGCTTGGGCATATGGGTATCGGCAACCGCAAGGATATCCGCAACGCGGTGGAAGCTGCGCGGGGGGCAAGTGGCTGGGCCAAGGCAAGCGCGCATAGCCGCGCCCAGGTGCTTTACTATATCGCCGAGAACCTGTCTGCGCGGGCAGGTGAATTCAGCCAGCGCTTGCGCGATCTGACGGGCTGCAGCAAGCCGCAGGCCGAGGCGGAGGTGCGCACCAGCATCGCGCGGCTGTTCAGCTATGGGGCTTGGGCCGACAAGATGGATGGGCGCATCGCGCAGGCCCCGATCCGTGGCGTGGCGCTGGCGATGCGCGAACCTTTGGGCGTAATCGGGGCGCTTGCCCCCGATGCGGCGCCGCTTCTCGGGACGCTGTCCCTCGTCGCGCCGGCCATCGCCATGGGCAATCGCGTGGTCGTGGTTCCCTCGCGCGCCTATCCGCTGGCCGCGACCGATCTTTACCAAGTGCTGGATACATCCGATCTGCCCGGTGGCGTGGTCAATATCGTCACGGGTGACGCGCAAGAGCTGGGCCAGGCGCTGGCAGCGCACGCCGATGTGGATGCGCTTTGGTCTTTCACGGGCGGGATCGATCATGCCGCGCTCGAGGCTGCCTCGGCGGGCAATCTCAAACGCACATGGATCAATACCGATACGCCCGATTGGTCGGGCAACGATGGCGAGGGGCGGTGTTTTCTCGATCAAGCGACCGAGGTCAAAACGATCTGGATTCCCTACGGTGAATAGGCCCAGCGCTTGAGCCCTTGGCTGGCTTAGGGTGCCTCCGGCGGGGATATTTATGAAACGAAGAAGCTATGATCAGCCACGCCCGGCAGTCTTGTCCTTGAGCTTGGCCCATTGCACGGCGAAGCGGTCGCGCAGCGGGTCGATCACGCGATCCTCGAACCGCTCCCATATCCGCCATGCCATGAAGCCGATCACCAGCAAGACCAACAAGATCACGGCATTGAGCCAAGGCACAAACCGCGCATCCGGCCCATCGACGGGGCGAATGGCCACCGCATTAGGATAGGTCGTCAAGAGCCGCGAGCGCCAGCCATAATGGGTGATTGCCACCCATTGCGGTATCGCTGCGGTCGAGGTGAGGTTTGCGGCCGCTGCATGCAGATCGGCACTGTCGAGTTTGAAATAGGGCGGCCAGCCAAATCCCGTATCCTCGTTGCGATAGACCATCACCGCACCAGAGGCAGCGACCGCATTGATCAGCCTGAGGTCTCGGCTGTCGGTCTGGGCATTGCCGCTATCGCCTTGGGCATAGAAGATGCGGTTGAGACCGGAGAAATCCTGTCGAATGATCTCGGTTCCGGTGATGCGCACGATATCGCGCTGCGGCAGCGTGTAGTGCAGCATGGCTCCGAGGATCAGGAACAGGATCAAGAAAAAGACGATACGGGGCCAGCGCATGGGCGCACCTCAATTGGAAAGGGTAATATACAAGCTCAATCCCGCGACGGGCAGCAGATAGACCAACACCACCAGCCATGCGCGGATACGGCGCGCGATCGGTGCGATACGTTCGTCGATCCATGCCTCACGATCACCGGGGCGCCCGGCCATCACCCACTGCTCTTCCAGCCGCATCTTGGCACCGGCACGCCAATAGAAGAACAGCGAGATATAGACCACCGTCAGCAGCGCCAGCATCAACAATAGCATGCGTCCAAGCCCGATGATCATCTTTCGCCTCTGTGTTGCATCACGATATCCCCGATATAGGGGATCTTTGCACGAAATGGCAGGGCTTGCAGCCTGTGCCGCATCGGCGCAGTCTGGTCGGCATGGAACATGATGACCGATTGCTGGAAGCCGTTGGCGCGCGCCAAGACGCGGTGATCGCGCTGACGCAAGCCTTGATCCGCATTCCGACCCTCAACCCGCCGGGGCGCAATTACCTTGAGATCTGCGAGATGCTGGGCGCGCGGCTTTCGGCCAAGGGCTTCGCAGTGGAATTGATCCGCGCCCATGGGGCGCCGGCCGATAGCGAAACATATCCGCGTTGGAACATGGTCGCGCGGCGCGAAGGTGGACGTCCGGGCGATTGCGTGCATTTCAATTCGCATCATGACGTGGTCGAACCCGGCCATGGCTGGACGGTGGACCCTTTCGGCGGAGAACTGCGCGCGGGCCGTATCTATGGGCGGGGTGCCTGCGACATGAAGGGCGGGCTTGCCGCCAGCGTGATCGCGGCCGAGGCCTTCATCGACACCCACCCCGAATTTGCCGGCGCGATTGAGATCAGCGCAACGGCGGACGAGGAATCAGGCGGTTATGGCGGTGTCGCCTATCTGGCCGAGCGGGGCTATTTCGCCCCTGCGCGCGTGCAGCATGTCATCATCCCCGAACCTTTGAACAAGGATCGCATCTGTCTGGGTCATCGTGGCGTCTGGTGGGCCGAGATCGAGACCCATGGGCGCATCGCGCATGGCTCGATGCCGTTCTTGGGCGATTGCGCGGTGCGCCACATGGGGGCGGTGCTGGCCGAGATGGAGGCGACACTGTTTCCGCTTTTGGCGGGCAAACGCACCGACATGCCCGTGGTGCCCGAAGGGGCGCGGTCATCGACCCTGAACATCAACGCCATTCACGGCGGCGCGGTCGAGCAAGACGCCGATTACACCGGCCTGCCAGCGCCATGCGTGCCCGACCGATGCCGCATCACTATCGACCGGCGCTTCTTGATCGAAGAAGACCCCGCCGAGGTGAAGGCCGAGGTCACCGCGCTGATGGAGCGGGTGCGCGCCCGCCGCCCCGGATTTTCTTACGAGATCCGCGAATTGTTCGAGGTGCAGCCCACGATGACCGCGCGCGACGCGCCCATCGTGACCAGCGTGGCCGCGGCCATCGAAAGGGTCTTGGCGCGACAGGCCGATTATGTGGTGTCACCCGGCACCTATGACCAAAAACACATCGACAGGATCGGGCGGTTGAAGAACTGCATCGCGTACGGGCCCGGCATCCTCGATCTGGCGCATCAGCCCGATGAATGGGTGGGCGTGCAGGACATGATCGACAGCGCCAAGGTGATGGCGCTTACGCTGGGCGAGTTGCTGGGCCCAAGCGGTGATTAGTATTTTTCGTCAAAGCCCAGATGACGCAGCGCCGCCGCCGCCATGTCGCGCGCGCTCTCATCCCCATCGATCAAGGTACGGTTCAACGTCTTGACCACACGGCTGAGCGTGCGCTTGGATGTATGCTGACGGATGAAGTCTGGCATCGCATCGGGGCTGATCGCCAATATGTCTTGAATGGTCAGGTTCGGCATGCCGCCCCCCAAATTCTGTCCCGGACCCGAAAGCATTAATCCGATTCGGCACCCAAGGCCCACAGAATTTCGGATCGCTGCAAACCGCAGGTATGCCGGCCCGCTTGCGCCCCTGCGCGCAAGATGCAAATAGATGACGAAAGTTGAATTTTGTGGATTGCTGCAGATGAAGTACATCGACGTTCTGGATAGAAACCAATGACCGATGCGCCGGTTTTCGACCATTTTTTCCTAAGCGTCGGTGCAATGAAGGCGGGAACGACGTGGCTGTATGACGTCATAAGCCGCCACCCCGAAGTTCATTTTAGCCATGAAAAGGAAATCCATTATTTCTATGCGCAGGCGCTCCGCCCGGGCCTGTTGTCTGATCGCGCGCGCATGCGGCGGGCCAAAGGTTACCTTGCTTTCGATCCCGAAGTATCGCACCCCGTGACGCTGCAGCGTCGCGTTCGCTGGGCGGCGAATTGGCTGGACGGCCCGGTAGATGACGCGTGGTTCAATGCGCTTTTCCTGCATCGCGGCACTGCGCGTTGGATCGCTGATTTCTCGAACCTCAATGCGCTTTTGCCTACCAATCACTGGCGTGAGATACATGCGCGAACACGCAAATTGCGGGTCTTATATACGCTGCGCGAACCGGTTGACCGGCTCTGGAGCCATGTTCGCTTTCATCTCAAAATGCACGGGCAGTCGCAGTTGCTGGAAAACTGGACCGTGGATGAGCTTTTCGCGCATATCCAGCAAGGCGACTATCTTGAACATACCGACTACGTTGCCGCCATCGCGCGAATGCGTAAGGGCCTTCCATCTGAATGCATCCACATCGATTTCTTTGATCGCATCAGCGCCGATCCGCGCGGGTTCGTAGCAGACATTGAGAACTTTAAGGAGATCGACTCGCAAGCGATACCCGACCAGATCGTTTCGCGAGTGGTAAATCCCTCTCCGCCACGCCCGCTTCCCGATGGCTTGACCGAACGATTGGAACCCTTTGCACGTTCCCAACGCGATGGGCTGAAACAGATGGGTTTCACACTCCCGAAACATTGGGGCTAGGCAAAAAGACCCATGAAATTTTTTGCGGGATTTTTCTCGCATGCTGTTCCATGATAGCGCAGGGACATCTTGTGGGAGACGAACACCATGATCCATCACCTTCGCCGTGGCGTGGCCATTTGTGCGCTCAGCGCCGGGGCCGCGTTTGCTCAG
>JAQCLA010000272.1 GCA_027592105.1 Pseudomonadota bacterium
CTCGCAAGTGGCGATCATCGTCGCCCCAAGGATCATGTTGTTGCAGATCTTGGCCGCTTGCCCATTGCCGGCCGCGCCGCAATGCACTGCCTTTTGGCCCATCACCGCGAAAAGGGGCGCGGCAATGGCAAAGGCGTCATCAGGGCCACCGACCATGAAGGTCAGCGTGCCGGCCTGCGCGCCGCCCACACCGCCTGAGACAGGGGCATCCAGCGCGCTGATCCCTGCAGTGGCGGCTTGTTCGGCCACGGCGCGCGCGCTTGCGACATCAACGGTCGAGCAATCGAGCAAGACGCTGTTTGGGGCCATCGCGGCGATCACCTGGGTGGCCACTTGGCGCAGAATCGCCCCATTCGGCAGCATGGTGATGACCACCTGTGCGCCTACGGCGGCGGCGGGCGCATCGGCGGCCATCGTCACACCTTCAGGCCCAAGCCCCGTGATGTCATAACCCGTGACCGCATGGCCAGCGGCCACCAGATTGGCGGCCATCGGCCCGCCCATATTGCCAAGGCCAATGAAACCGATTTTCATGCCACATATCCTTTTGCCTGCATGTTCCACCCGGCCGCGCCCAAGGGCATCAACATGCCCGCAACGGTTGTGGGGGCGACGTCATCAAGGCTGGCATGGCGCCACTTGGGCGATTTGTCCTTGTCGATGATCGCCGCACGGATGCCTTCGAGAAAATCGCCATGCGCCATGGCGCGATAGCTAAAGCGGTATTCTTGCTCCAGCGCGTTCTCGATCGTGTCGCGCAGGCGGGCGCGATGCACCAACTCCAATGTGCAGGACACGGCCAAGGGGCTGCCGACATTGATCGCGGCCAGCGCGCTTTGGGCGAAAACGCTCTCGCTCAGCTTCAAAAGATTGACGCAATCGCGGATCGTTTCGCCGCCGAAAAAGGCGTCGACCGCTGCTTGCTGGTCGGCCAGCGGGCTGGCGGGCGGGGGCAGGGCGGCGCGATCGACTGCTTCCCAATCGCCGCTGTCACACAGGGTGGCGATCAGCGCGGGCCAATCGGCACGCGGCACAAAGTAGTCGGCAAATTGGGCATGGATCGCATCACCCGGCCCCATCCTCGTACCCGTTGTGCCGAGGTATTCACCCAACCGCCCTGGAGCGCGCGCCAGCAACAGCGTGCTGCCCGCATCCGGCGCAAGGCCGATCCCGCATTCAGGCAGGGCGATTTTGCTGGTCTCGCACACGATGCGGTGCGAGCCGTGACAGCCGATGCCGACACCGCCGCCCATCGTGTAGCCTTGCATCAAGCTGACCACGGGTTTGGGAAAGTGAAACAGCTTGGCGTTCATCCGATATTCGTCGAACCAAAAGCGGTGGCCAAAGGCGTAATCGCCGCGCATACCCGCTTCATACATCTGCGCGATGTCGCCACCTGCGCAAAAGGCGCGATCGCCTTCTGCATCGATCACGATCAGCGCGACGCGGTCGTCGTTTGCCCAAGCATCCAGCGCGGCCTCGATGGCAAGGCACATTGCATAGCTCAAGGCATTCAGCGCCTCGGGGCGGCGCAAGGTAATGCGCCCGGCATGGCCCAGGATCTTGATTTCGATCTCTTCCGACATAGCGCTGATTATCCCTTTATCTTTCCAAAATGCGCATGCGCCCGGAGGCGTCAGCGCGCAGCCAGCATATTGCGGGCCACGATCAGGCGCATGATCTCGTTTGTGCCTTCAAGGATTTGATGCACGCGCAGGTCACGCACCAGCTTTTCGATCCCATAATCCGCCAAATAGCCATAGCCGCCATGCAGTTGTAGGCATTGATCGACCACCGCGCTGCCGGTTTCGGTGACGAATTTCTTGGCCATGGCGCAAGCCTTGGTGGCGTCTGGCGCGCCTGAGTCAAGCTTCCATGCGGCTTGGCGCAAAAAGACGCGCGCGGCTTGCAGATCGATCTCCATATCGGCCAGCCGGAATTGCAGCGCTTGGAACTGGTCGATGGGCTGACCAAAGGCGTGACGCTCGCGCATATAGGCCAGTGTCTTGTCCAAGCCCGCTTGCGCCGCCCCAAGGCTACAGGCCGCGATGTTCAGACGCCCCCCATCCAGCCCCGCCATGGCGTAGCGAAAGCCCTGACCTTCTTCGCCCAACAGGTTCTCGGCGGGGATATGGCAATCGTCGAACTGTACCGCGCGGGTCGGTTGCGACCGCCAGCCCATCTTGTCCTCCAACCCGCCAAAGGACAGGCCCGGCGCGCCATCCTCGACGATGACGGCCGAAATGCCGCCCGCACCCGCATCGCCCGTGCGGCACATCACCAGATAGGCATCCGAATAGCCGCCGCCCGAGATGAAAGCCTTGCTTCCCGTCAGCGCGTAGCCGTCATTGCGCCGCTCTGCGCGTGTCTTGAGCGCCGCCGCATCCGAGCCTGAACCCGGCTCGGTCAGGCAATAGGACAAGAAACACTCCATCGCCAAGGCGCGTGGCAAGAACCGCGCCTGTAGCGCGTCCGAGCCGTAGCGCGCGATCATATTGGCGCACATATTATGGATCGACAAAAACGCGGCAACCGAAGGGCAGGCCATCGAAAGCGCCTCGAACACCAGCGTCGCCTCGAGCCGCGAGAGGCCCGAGCCGCCCTTTTCCTCGGGAACATAAAGCCCGCCAAAGCCAAGCTCGGCCAGTTTCGGCCAGAGCGTCTTGGGGATCGTGCCTTCGCGCTCCCAGGTCTGCGCATGGGGGGCGATCTCGGCTTGGCCAAAATCATGGGCCATATCGAAAACGGCCTGTGCTTCTTGGGTGAGTGCGAAATCCATACCCACGATCCTCCCCGATCTGCCTTTGAATTGAACGCTTGTTTAATTTCCGACTGTTGCAGCAATTTTGCAAGCTGCGCGGCGGCGCTGGCCAAGATAAACAACCGCTTGCAGCGCGCGTAGCGGCGTAATAGCGAATGTGTCGGCGCAACGCGGGCGGCATGGGGCCGATCCAGCCGGCGCAGCGATCGGGTGCCTCGGTGTCCTCCCCTACAATTGATTGCACGTCCTGCGGGGCCTGCTGCTTTGGCGGTCACGACCGCTATATCGCGCTTTTGCCACAAGACCGCGACCGAAGGATCCCCACTACGGCCACGACCGACATCGCGGGCCAGCGCTACATGACCATGTCTTGCGGGCATTGCGCGCAACTCGGCGCGACACCGGATGGCCGTCTGGTCTGTGCCATCTATGATGAGCGGCCAGAAGCTTGCCGCGCCTTTCGTGCAGGCAGTTTCGAATGCAACAAGGCGCGCCAGCATCGCGGGGGGCAGGCCGAAGCCTTGCGGGCCTTAGCCATGGTCCAAAAAGCATCGGCACCGCCCCTTGCAGAGGCGGTGCCGATCCTTGTGATGGCGCCGCTGCCGGGGGGCGAGGCCCTGGCGGCAGAAGCGCTCAGTCCATCGCCTTGAAGTTGAAAGCCGCCCCTTCCTTGATGCCCGAGGGCCAGCGCGCGGTCACCGTCTTGGTGCGGGTGTAGAAGCGGAAGGCATCCGGGCCATGCTGGTTCAGATCGCCAAAGCCCGATTTCTTCCAGCCGCCGAAGGTGTGATAGGCCAAGGGTACCGGGATCGGCACATTGATGCCGACCATGCCGATGTTGATGCGGTTGGCGAAATCCCGCGCCGCATCGCCATCGCGGGTAAAGATCGCGGTGCCATTGCCATATTCATGATCCATGGCAAGG
>JAQCLA010000273.1 GCA_027592105.1 Pseudomonadota bacterium
GCCTCCAGCGCGGGGCGCACATCGGATTTCATCGAGTTGCCCACCATCATCGCCCGGTCCGGCCCGTCGCCATGCCGACCAAAGGCGCTGTGATAGGTCGCGGGAGTCTTGTCCGAGACGATCTCGACCGCATCAAACATCTCGCCCAAGCCCGATTGGGCAAGCTTGCGTTCTTGGTCGAGAAGATCGCCCTTGGTGATCAAGACCAGCCTATGTGCGGCGGACAGCTCGGCCACCACCTCGCGTGCATGGGGCAACATCTCGATCGGATGGCGCAACATCTCTTGGCCCGCAGCAAGAAGCTCGGCGATGACGGAGGCCGGCACCTTGTGATCGGTCACCTCGATGGCGGTCTCGATCATCGACAAGACGAAACCCTTGATGCCGAATCCATAATGGCCGAGGTTGCGACGCTCGGCCGCCAGCAGGCGCTCTTCCAGATGATCGCGCGCGGCATAATCGGCAAGAAGCGCGGTGAAACGCTCTTGTGTCATGCGAAAAAAGGTCTCGTTTTGCCAAAGCGTATCATCGGCATCAAAGCCGATGGTGGTCAAATCAGCGGCCATGGCATAAACCCCCTCTTCCCGGAATCGCTTAACGGCTTATATAGTGCGCCCATGCAAGGGACACCCGGCAGAACAGAGCGGAATGGAGACGCGATGCAGACCGACCGCTGGACGATGATGGCGGACAAGCCCAAGACCGAGGGCGATGCCAACGTCATCACCAAGACGAAACCAAAGACCCAGCGCCCGCCGATGTACAAGGTGCTGCTGCTCAATGATGACTACACGCCGATGGAATTCGTCGTGCATGTCCTTGAGCGGTTCTTCGGGATCGGACACAGCCACGCTGTCGAGATCATGCTGACCGTGCATAAAAAGGGCGTGGCCGTCGTGGGTGTTTTTTCCTACGAGATTGCCGAAACCAAGGTGGCGCAGGTGATGGATTTCGCCCGGCGCAATCAGCACCCGCTGCAATGCACGATGGAGAAAGAGGACTGAACCGTCCTCGCATCCCGATATGACAGCTGACCGTTGGATACTTGCTTTGGAGGCGGGCGAGCTTGTCTTGCCCAGCGGCCCCGTGCTGGTGATGCATGCCCGCGGCGATGCCGATTTGGCCGCGTTGGGCGATATCCATTGCGTGCAGGGCTTTGCCCCCGATCACGATCGCCTGGCCGCGCGCGGTCTGCCCGTGACGCCCGATCTGCCCGATGATGGCCAGTTTTCCGTGGCTTTGGTGCAGATCGTCAAGGCCAAGGCCGCCAGTATGGCCGCGATTGTGAGCGCGTTGGGTGCGCTTGCACCGGGCGGCCTACTTCTGGTCGATGGCCAAAAAGACGAGGGGATCGATGCGATCCTCAAGACGGTGCGCGCCGGTTTCGCGATCGCGGGCAGCTATGCCAAGGCGCATGGCAAGCTGTTTTGGCTGACCCGCCCCGCAGAATTGCCCGAGGCGGCGCTGGGCTGGTTGGCTGAGCCCATCGAGACCGAAGAGGGGTATCTGACCGTGCCGGGCGGATTTTCCGCCGATGGCCCCGATCGCGGGTCGGAATTGTTGGTGGCGCTTGTGCCGCAGCTTGCGGGCCGCGTGGCTGATCTGGGTGCCGGGTGGGGCTATGTCGCGGGCGAGATCTTGTCGGAACAAGCGGGGATCGAAGCCCTCGACCTGATCGAGGCGGATTACGCCATGCTCACAGCCGCAGCCGCCAATATCGACGATCCGCGCGCGCGGTTTCACTGGGCCGATGTCACCCGCTTTCAGCCAGACGCGGCCTATGACGCGATTGTCGCCAACCCACCCTTTCATATCGGACGCCATGCCGACCCGGCCTTGGGGCGTGCCTTTATCGCGGCGGCGGCCCGGATGCTTGGCCCACGGGGGCGGTTTTTCATGGTCGCAAATCGCCATTTGCCGTATGAAGACGCGCTCAAGGCGGCCTTTGGAACGGGTCGGCTGTTAGGAGAGCTTGAGGGCTACAAGATCTACGAGGCGGCGAAACCCAAGCGCCAAACGCCCACAGCCAAGGACGCATCCAAAAGATGACACTTTCCATTCAAGGCAAGACCGCGATCGTGACGGGTGCTGCCAACGGCGTGGGCCTTGCCATTGCGCGCCATTTCCTCGATCGCGGGGCCAAGGTCATATTCGCCGACCGCGACAAGGCGCGGCTGGCCGATGAATGTGGCGAGATGAGCGATGACCAAGATCATCTGCGCTGGTTCGCGGGCGATCTGCGCCAAAGGCTGACTGTGGAAAACCTTGTCTCGGCCACGGTCGAGGCCTTTGACCGGATCGATATTCTGGTCAACGCCAGCCGGCAATTGATGGTCACTGATCCGCTCGATGCCGCCGATACCTCGGTCGAGACATTGCTTGAGCAGAATATGCTGACCGCGCTGCGCCTGAGCCAAGCGGTGGCCCGCCGCATGATCGCGCAGGCCGAGGCGGCGGGAAATACCGATGAGGGGGCGATTGGATCGATCATCAATATCTCGACCATCGCAACACCACGCAGCCATCCCGATCTCTTGGCCTATTCGGTCTCGGCCGCGGCGCTTGAACAGGCCACGCGTAGCTTGGCCTTGGCCTTTGCGCCGCATCGCATCCGGGTCAACGGCGTCTCTTTCGGCTCGGTCATGTCCCATAGCCTCAAGACCGCCTTGGCCGAGACCGAAGGGTTGCGCGATGAAATCCGCCAATGCACGCCCATGGGCCGGATCGCCGCCGCCCGCGAAGTGACGGGTGTGGTGCAATTCCTTGCCTCCGAAGGGGCGGGTTTCATCACCGGCGAGATCATCGCCGTCGATGGTGGGCGGAGCCTTCTCGATACCGTCAGCATGCCGGCCTATTGAGCGATCTATTGGCCGCTTTTCGAGGCTTTTTGTTGCGCTTCAAAGCGCTCCCAAATATCCATGCGACCCCTTTGACGTGCATCAGCTAGCCAGAGTTTCCTGCGCGCATTCGGCGGTTCAAGGTGTCGATAAATCCCACCCGAATACTTTGGCCAATCCAGTGCAAGTTCTTGCTTCACAATTTCTGCGGAAAGGTCGCGGCCGTCTGGAAGGTAGCATCTTGCAACGGTTCGACCGTGGACGTCGGTTGCAAGTATCTCTGCGAGGACCGCCTGACCCCTGCAAAGGTTGAACATCGCCCATTTTGCATTTTGCCCGTATGGGTGGTTTAACTCCGGTGCGTCGACGCCAAATAACCGGATTTGTGTGTTTCGGATAACGATAGTGTCGCCGTCAACTACATAGGCCGGGCCGTTTAGGTGTCGTCGTGGAACCTCGGCTTGGGCCGAGCCAGCGTCGAATGATGCCGGTCTGGTTCCACGGCCTGACTTGAAATGCCGCCCATATCGTCGTACTTGGCCCCGCCTTTTCCGTAGAGCGTGGAACCACCAGAATACCAAGGCCGCCAAGATTATAGGAAAAAAAGCTTCCAAAGCACAAAATCCCAACTCACTACCAAGGGATAATAATCGCCATGGTCGGGTTTAGGGAAGCCGAGTTGGCGATCATGGTCATCTAATCGCCCTTGCGATGATCGAAGGAGCTGAAATCCATACGAAAAAAACCCCGGGCCTGTCGGTCCGGGGTTTTCTGTTTCGTGCTGCGCTTTGCGCCTTTGCGCCTTAGCGGCGGTCATCCTCGTCTTCGTCGTCGTCATCATCGGATGC
>JAQCLA010000274.1 GCA_027592105.1 Pseudomonadota bacterium
CACACCACAGGCCGGACAGGTCTCGGGAAGGGGTTTTGTCTCACCGCATTGGTGACAGACCAGCCGCTTTTGAAAACGATGCTCGACCATGCGCGCATCGCAGTGATCGCACCCCACCTGCACCCCGCAGGCCCGGCAAAGCATCACCGGCGCATAACCGCGACGGTTGAGAAACAACAGCGCCTGCTCGCCACGTTCCAGCCGCGCCCGCACCTCGGCCTGTAGGGTGGGTGAAATCCACGCCTGCCCCGGCAAATCCTCGACCCGCATGTCGATGGCGCGCATCTGGGGCAAGACCGCCGCCCCAAAACGCGCGGTCAGATCAAGGCGCGTGTATTTGCCCGCCTCTGCATTGGCCCAGCTTTCCAGCGATGGCGTGGCGGATGCCAGCACCACCTGCGCACTGTTGAGCGAGGCGCGCAGCACCGTCATGTCGCGCGCATTGTAAAGCGCTCCTTCCTCTTGCTTGTAAGAGCTGTCGTGTTCTTCATCGACGACGATCAGCCCCAGATCGCGAAAGGGCAAAAACAGCGCCGAGCGCGCGCCGACGATCAGTTGCGCTTCGCCCTGCCCGATCATGCGCCATGCGCGGCGGCGTTCGGTCATGGTGACGCCCGAGTGCCATTCGGCGGGCTTGGCGCCAAACCGCGCCTCGACCCGGTGCAGGAATTCCGAGGTCAGCGCGATCTCGGGCAAAAGCACCAGCGCCTGCCGCCCCGCACGCAAGCAATCGGCCACCGCCTCTAGATAAACCTCGGTCTTGCCCGAGCCTGTCACACCTTTGAGAAGCGTCGTGCCGTAGCGACCGCTTCGCACTGCCAGGCGCAGCGCATCGGCAGCGGCTTGCTGATCCTCGGTCAAGGGCTTGCCGGGCCGCTCGGGATCAAGCGGCAAAAAGGGCGCATCGCGCGGCGTGTCGATCTCGACCACCGCACCCTGGACCGCCAAACCCTTGACGACCGAGGATGTCACGCCCGCTAAATCGGCCAATTCTTTCAGCGTAAAGCCAAGCCCGCCATATTCGACCAGCGTGGCGAGCACACGTGCGCGCGCATCGGTCATGCGGTCGGGCGTGCCTTGGCCCAAGCGGTAGATCTTGCGCATCGAGGACGGGTCGGACAGCCCCGGCACACGGGTCGCCAGCCGCAACATCTGCGACAAGGGTGTGAGCGTATAGGCGCCTGCTTTTTCGAGGAAAATCCGCAACTCTTCCCGCATGGGCGCGGCGTCAAGCACGCGTGCGATGGACCGGATCTTGGTCGCATCCCAATCGCCCCGCCCCGGTCCCCAGACAACGCCCAAAACCTTGCGCGGCCCAAGCGGCACCTCGACAAAGGCCCCCAAGAAACAGCCGCCCTGTGGCGCACGGTAATCCAGCACCCGGTCAATCGGCTCGGGCGTCAGGACACCGACAAGGGTGCCTTCCTCGAAATAGCTGTCGGTCATGCCTTCCCGCCCGGGGGTCGCTGCGTTAGAAGCCTCTCAACACACCATGACCTCCGCCAGAAAGGAAGGGCCGCCGTGAAATTCTTTGTGGATACCGCCGATGTCGCTGCAATTCGTGAGTTGAACGATCTGGGCATGGTCGATGGGGTCACCACCAACCCCTCGATCATCGCCAAATCGGGCCGTGACATCAAAGAAGTGACCGCCGAGATCTGCGCGATGATCCCCGGTAAGCCGGTTTCAGCCGAGACCGTGGCGCTCGACGCCGAAGGCATGATCGCCGAAGGGCGTGAACTGGCCCGCATCGCCGACAATATCGCGATCAAGGTGCCGCTGACATGGGAAGGGCTGAAAGCCTGCAAGGTGCTGACGGGCGAGGGCCGTATGGTCAATGTCACGCTGTGCTTTTCGGCCAATCAGGCGCTACTGGCCGCCAAGGCAGGCGCGACATTCATCTCGCCCTTCGTCGGCCGCTTGGACGATATCAATATCGACGGCATGGAACTGATCGCCGAGATCCGCCAGATCTATGACAATTACGATTTCCCCACAGAGATCCTCACAGCCTCGATCCGCACGGTCAACCACATGAAAGAGGCCGCTCTTTTGGGCGCCGATGTGGCAACTGCGCCACCCGCAGTGATCAAATCCATGGCAAATCACGTTCTGACCGATAAGGGGCTGGACGCCTTTTTGCAGGATTGGGCAAAAACAGGGCAGAAAATCCTGTGACTTTGCTGTAAGGTCCGGGCGCAACGATAACAAAACGATGAGGCCATCCCCGTGAGCAGCGTTGAAGCCGACGATCTGTCCTCCCATGGTGCCGAAGACTGGCGGGCCCGGGCCCTTGCGAACCCGGACCTGATCCTTGACGACCGCGACCTGATGCGGGCGCTCATCACGGCCAATGACAGGCAGATGGGCGGCAATATCGTCGATATGCGCGGCATCGCGATGGAGCGGCTCGAAAACCGTCTGGATCGGTTGGAAGATACCCACCGCTCGGTCATAGCTGCGGCCTATGAAAATCTGGCGGGCACAAACCAGATCCATCGCGCGATCCTCAAGCTGCTCGACCAGCCCGATTTCGAAACCTTTCTCAAGGCTTTGGGCACCGATGTGGCCAGCACGCTTCGGGTCGATCGCGTCCGCCTCGTTCTCGAAAGCGCCGAGACGACGGCTACCGCCGCGCCGCATGTCCAAAAGCTGGAGGATGTGCTGACCATCGTCGCGCCGGGCTTTGTCGAAGGCTATATCACCGCCGGGCGCGCAGTGCCGCATCGTCAGGTGACACTGCGCCAAGTGGGTGACGGCAGCGCGCTGATTTTCGGCGCGGACGCCGCTTGGATCAAATCCGAGGCGCTATTGCTGCTCGATCTTGGCGAGGGGCGCCTGCCCGCCATGTTGGTCATGGGCGCGGAAGACCCCCACCAATTCCGGCCAAGCCAAGGCACCGACCTTTTGACCTTTTTCGCCGGTGTGTTCGAGCGTCAGATGCGGCGCTGGCTGGGATAGGTCGCCATGACCCTCGCGCTCAGCCCCGCAGTGCGCGACCTTTTGGAAAG
The DNA here is from genome assembly GCA_027592105.1 of Pseudomonadota bacterium. Lineage (GTDB taxonomy): Bacteria > Pseudomonadota > Alphaproteobacteria > Rhodobacterales > Rhodobacteraceae > Roseicyclus. The sequence continues at coordinate 3,012 of JAQCLA010000274.1, forward strand.
CTGGCTGGGCCAACTGGGCAGCTTGGCAAACCGCGCCGACACCACCCTTGACGCCTATGGGCGCGACCTGACTGATTTCCTGAATTTTCAGGCACAGCATGCGGGCGATACCCTCAGCCCGGCGATGTTGCGTGATGTGTCGCTTGGCGAAATGCGCGCTTGGATGGCCGCGCAGCGTGGACGCGGCGTCGGCTCGCGCTCGCTGGCGCGGCGGCTTTCGGCGGTGAAATCCTTTTTCCGCTGGTGGTCAGAACGCGAAGGCTTCGATGCGACCGCGATCTTGTCGATGCGCAGCCCCAAGCACGGCCGCCGCCTGCCCCGCCCGCTTTCGGTCGATGGGGCCAAGGCGCTGATCACTGCGGTGGGCGAGAATGACGCCCGCGATTGGGTGGCCGCACGCGACGTCGCCATCATGATGCTGCTTTATGGCTGCGGCCTGCGCCGGTCCGAGGCGTTGGATCTGGACGCCGGGTGTTTGCCGCTCACTGACACGCTGCGCATTCGCGGCAAGGGCGGCAAGGAGCGCGAGGTGCCCGTGCTGCCTGCCACGCGCAGCGCGGTCGCGCGTTACAGCGCCCTTTGCCCCCATCAACTCAACCCCGGCAGGCCGCTGTTTCGCGGCATTCGCGGCGGCCCGCTCAACCCGCGCCTTGTGGCAGG
>JAQCLA010000275.1 GCA_027592105.1 Pseudomonadota bacterium
ACCTTTGGCTGCTCGCCTCGGCGGGCTTCGGCCTGATCCGCCGCGACACTGCCTCTGATTGGGGTGGCGTGCGCTGGCCGCTTTTTGTCAGCCTTGCAATCGGCGCGGGCTGGATCGCGGTGGCGCTATCCGCACCGGTGATGGCCACGATCTTGATCTGGGCCATGCTGGCGGGCGCAGTTTGGGCGCTGATGCGCGCCCCTGCCCGGGACCGGGCATGGTTTGCGATGCCCGTTGGTCTTTACGCGGGCTGGCTGACGGCGGCGTCTTGCGTGGCTTTCGGCACTGTGGCGATCGGCTATGGATGGGGCAGCGAAATGGCATTGAGCTGGATCATGCTGCTGGTGGCGCTCAGCCTTGCAGTGGCGCTCAGCCTGCGCCTGAGCGTCGCAACCTACCCGATCGCGGTGGCTTGGGCGCTGGTGGGTGTCGTGGTCGCCAACGGAATTGGCGCTTTCGGCATCGCCGCAGGTTTGGGCGCATTGGCCATGTTGGCGCTTGCCCTGCGCCAGGCCAAAGGCTGAGATCTTCTTCGTTTCAGAAATATCCCGGGGGAGTCCCGGCACGGGACGGGGGCAGCGCCCCCAGACAGCGTCGCACCCCCGCGCTTGCCGTCGCATTTCCCAACCGCTAGACCGAACAGCGACAGCCTTGCATCGGAGAGTTCATGCGCATCTTGCTGACCAATGACGATGGGATCAACGCCCCCGGGCTGAAGGTGTTAGAAGCCATCGCCGCCGAGATCGCGGGCCCCAAGGGCGAGGTCTGGACCGTCGCACCCGCCTTCGAGCAATCAGGCGTCGGCCATTGCATCTCCTATGTTCATCCCACGATGATCGCAGAGCTTGGGCCAAAACGCTTCGCCGCCGAAGGCTCGCCCGCCGATTGCGTGCTGGCGGGGCTTTACGATGTGCTCGCAGGCAATCCACCTGACCTCGTCCTCTCGGGTGTGAACCGGGGCAACAACGCCGCCGAAAACGTGCTTTATTCCGGCACCATCGGCGGCGCGATGGAGGCCGCGCTGCAAGGCCTGCCCGCCATCGCGCTTTCGCAATATTACGGACCGCGCAACATCACGCTCGAAAACGGCTTCGAGGCGGCGACCGCGCATGGGGCCGGCGTGATCCGCAAGCTTCTTGACAATGGTCATTGGGACGAGAGCGATTACCGCGTTTTCTACAACGTCAACTTCCCGCCCCTGCCCGCAGATGCCGTTAAGGGCACCCGCGTCACCGCGCAAGGCTACCGGCGCGAGACACGTTTCGGCATCGAAGCGCAGATCGCCCCCAATGGCCGCCGCTTCCTCTGGATCAAGGGCGGGCGACAGGATTTGCCGACAGCACCCGGCACCGATGCTCATGCCAATCTCGATGGCTATATCTCGGTCACGCCGATGCGGGTCGATCTGACCGCGCATGATCGGCTCGATGCGCTGAGGGCTGCGCTGGAATGACGCCCGACGACGCAACGCGCAAAATGCAATTCCTGTTCCAGCTGCGCTCCAAGGGCGTCACGGATAGCCGCGTGTTGAAAGCGATGGAGGTGACCGACCGCGGAGCCTTCGTCAAAGGGCATTTCGCCGATCGTGCCTATGACGACATGCCGCTGCCCATCGCCTCGGGCCAGACGATCAGCCAACCCTCGGTGGTTGGGCTGATGACCCAAGCGCTTGGCGTGCAGCCGCGCGATACCGTCCTCGAGGTCGGGACAGGCTCGGGCTATCAAGCGGCGATCTTGGGCCAGCTTGCACGCCGCGTCTATACCATCGACCGCCACCGCATCTTGACCCGCGAGGCCGAGGCGCGCTTTGCCGCCCTCAGGCTCAGCAATATCACGGTGCTGACCGGTGATGGCTCTTTCGGGTTGCCCGATCAGGGACCGTTCGACCGGATCTTGGTGACCGCCGCCGCCGAAGACCCGCCCGGCCCGCTTTTGCAACAACTCAAGCCCGGTGGCGTCATGGTCGTACCCGTCGGTCAATCCGACACAGTCCAAAGCCTCATCAAGGTCACGCGCCGGATCGATACGGCGGGCTATGATTATGAAGAGCTGATGCCGGTGCGTTTCGTGCCCTTGATGGACGGCTTGCCACGCGACTAGGGTCACAATTCGCGGCGGATCGGCTGCGGGGCTTTATCCCATGCATGTTTTCGATGTAGAAAGGGTGCAAGCCAAAGATCCCGAGCAACGGGACGGGACGCTTTTTGTGACAGGCCATGATCGGCCACACGTATTGAGGAAGACCCGAGCGATGCGCCGCGCCACCCTGATTGTCATCGGCCTGTCTTTGCCGCTGCTTGCGGGCTGCGTGCCTGCGGATTTCGATTTCGACATGCGCCCCGAGCGGATCTCGACCCGCGGCACAGGCGAGGCGGCACCCCGCCCCGCGCCCGATGCAAACGGGCTGATCACCTATGACAGCTACCAGATGGTCGTGGCCCGGCGCGGTGATACCGTGGCCGATGTGGCCGCCCGTATCGGCATGCAGCCAGAGGAATTGGCACGTTTCAATGGCCGCAGCGCCACCGATCTTTTACGCCCGGATGAGGTTTTGGCCCTGCCGCGCCGCGTCGATCCGGGGGCACCCACCGCGACCGGCACCGACATCACCGCCATCGCGTCAAGCGCCATTGCGGCCGCCGAGGCACGCGCCCCCTCCGGGGCGACCAGCACCACCAGCCTCGAAGTGCAGCCGGGCCAAGAACCTGTCCGTCACCGGATCGCGCGCGGGGAAACCGCCTATTCCATCGCGCGGCTCTATAATGTCTCGGTGCGCAGCTTGGCCGAATGGAACGGCCTTGGCCCCGATCTCGCGGTGCGCGAGGGGCAATATCTGATCATTCCCATTGTCCTTGAAGGCAGCGCATCGGCTGCGGCTCCAGCCACAGCGACGGCTGCCCCCGGTGCCAGTGTCGCGCCGCTGCCGCCGTCGGCGGCGACACCGCTTCCCGAACCCATCGTCGCGGCCATACCGCCGCAACAGGCAAGCGCGGCATCGACGCCAGCGCCGGCACCTGCCCCAGCGCCGGCACCGGCCCCCCAGCCGACCAGCAGCGCGCGGTTCGCCCAACCCGTGGCTGGTGACATCATCCGCCCCTATGGGCGCGACAATGAGGGGATCGACATCGCTGCGCCCAGCGGCACCGCAGTGCGCGCCGCAGGCGATGGTGAGGTGGCAGCGATCACCCAAGACACCGATCAAATCCCGATTCTGGTTGTGCGTCACCCCGATGGTTTGATGACAATCTACGCCAATATCTCGAATATCAGCGTCACACGTGGGGATCGTGTCACGCGCGGTCAACAATTGGCCGAGGTCGGCGCAGGCAACCCATCCTTCCTGCATTTCGAGGTGCGCCGCGGCTTCGAGGCGGTCGATCCCACGGAATTCCTGCCCTGATCACAGCAAGCGGTGGCAATCACGCCCTCGCCCATGCTGCGCATTGCGGTGCATGCGGCAAGGCTTGCCCAAGACGGAGCTATTGATGAACGCCGCTTGGATCGCGGGCTTTGCCCTGTCCTTCAGCCTGATCCTCGCCATTGGGGCGCAGAACGCCTTTGTGCTGCGGCAGGGTTTGATGCGGTCGCATGTCGGCGCGGTGGTCGCCATCTGCTGCCTGTCCGAGGCCGCCTTGATCTTTGCCGGTGTCGCGGGCTTTGGCGCGCTA
>JAQCLA010000010.1 GCA_027592105.1 Pseudomonadota bacterium
CCCCGGCAAAACCACATGGGAAATCGCGTCACCAATCAGCGCTTGGCGGCGCAGGATCAAGAAATTGCCAGGCAGCGCACAGGCGACCGCGGCCAAAACCCCGATCAGCATCGGCGTGAGCGAGAATTGCACGAATTCCGCCCCCATCACACGGCCCCCACCGGTTGCGGCGGCCCGATACGCGCGTCGAAATCGGCGATCTGGTCTGCGGTGAAAACCTCTTCAATCGGGGTCAGCCCGTCATAGCGCCCGGTCAGCGCCGTATCTTGATGGATCGCACGCGCGATATCCCAGCGGCGTTCATCGCGCAGCGATTTGGCCGCCAGCGCCCTGCCCTTGTCGGTGGCAACCCCATCGGGGCGGATGGCCCCCGCCGCGCGCAAGATACGTAGCGTCAGCGGATCATGAATGGGTTCGGCACGCGCCAGCGACAACAGCCCTTGGCGCCAATGCACCCGCGCCTGAAAGCGCCGCCGCGCCAAGACCGCGGCCAAAACCCCACGGCGCGGCGCGAAAAACAGCGAAAAGGTGAAAAGCCCCGCCGCAATCAACACGATGATCGGCCCCGTGGGCAAATCGGGCGCGGTTGCCGAAAGTGCCGCGCCAAGATAGCCCGCGGCCCCGCCGACACAGCCCGCAATTAGCAGCATCCGCGCGACCCGGTCGGTCCAGAACCGCGCGGTGACAGGCGGGATGATCAAAAGCGCGATGATCAAGATCAGCCCGACCAAGGTCAGCCCGATCACCGTGATCGCCATGACCAGCCCCATCATCGCCAGATCGATCCGGCCCACGCGCAGACCCAGCGCCGCCGCATGGCCGGGATCGAAAGCCACCAGCGTCATGGGCCGCCGCAAGATCACGATCAAGGCCACGACCAATGCGCCACCCACTGCGATCAGCACGGCATCTTGCATCAGCATGCCTGCGGTGGCGCCGAGCAAGAAATCCTCCAACCCCGCCTGCCGCCCCCGATCAAGCGACTGGATCACCGTCAACAGCACCACGCCAAAGCCGAAAAATACCGACAAGACGGCGCCGATCGCTGCATCCTCGGCCAGCCTTGTGCGCCGCACGATCCAATCGACAAGGTAAAGCCCGATCAGCGCGCTTGCCCCCGCGCCGAGCAAAAGCCCGGCCAGATTACGCCCATCGCCCCCAAACCCCACCATCACGAGAAAGGCCAAGGCGATCCCCGGCAAGGTCGCATGCGCCATGGCATCCGAGACAAGCGCGCGCTTGCGCAAAAACAGGAATGTGCCAGCCATCCCGGCCGCAAAGCCAAGCAGCGTCGCGCCAATGGTCACCAGGCCCGCGTTGTAGCCCGCCTGTAACAAGACCGCGTCGAGAAATCCCGCCATGCCTGTCTAGCTTCGCGCTGGGTGCAACTGGTCAAGCTGCCCCGCGCCCAACCGCCCGCCATAGGTCTGGCTGAGAGCGGCGGTGGTAAAGGCCTTGGACACCGGGCCTTGCGCCATGGCGCGGACATTGACCATGAACACATGGTCGAAATAATCCACCACGGTGGAGAGATCATGATGCACCGCGATGACCGATTTGCCGTCCGCGTTGAGGTCTTTCAACACGGCGATGATCGCGCGCTCGGTTGCTGCATCGACTCCGGCGAAGGGCTCATCGAGCAGATAGAGATCGGCCTGTTGCGCCAAGGCACGCGCCAGAAAGACGCGCTGTTGCTGGCCGCCTGATAGCTGGCCGATCTGACGCGTGGCAAAGCCCTCCATCCCCACACGCGCCATCGCCTCTTGCGCCAGCGCCATCTCGGCGCGGCCGACACGGCGCAAAAGCCCAAGGCTGCGGTAGCGCCCCATCAAGACGACATCGATCACCGTGGTCGGAAAATCCCAATCGACGCTGGCGCGCTGCGGCACATAAGCGATGCGCCCGCGCGCCTTTGCCAAGGTCTGGCCGAAAAACTGCACCTCGCCCGAGACCATGGGCACAAGCCCAAGTGCGGCCTTGAGAAAGGTCGATTTGCCCGCGCCATTCGGCCCGATGATCGCCGACATCGCCCCGATGGGGAATGTCGCATCGACCGAGAAGAGCGCGGGCTTTTCGCCATAGCTGACAGTCATGCCGCGCACCGACAGCGCCGCGCACGCCGCATCGGCGTGATCGCCCAACATCGCACCGTCATCGGCGGCAAGTCGCAGTCTTTCTGGCATGGGATCGCTCAATTCATGGCCAATGCGTCGACGCGCCCACGTTCGGGTGCTTGGCCCCCAAGCGCACGGGCGATGGTGGTGACATTGTGATCAATCATGCCCAGATAGCTGCCTTCATAGCTGCCCGGCGCGCCCATCGCGTCGGAGAAAAGCTCGCCGCCGATGACGACCGTGTGGCCACGCGCCCCCGCCCCTTCGATCAAGGCGCGGATATTGCGATCAGAGACCGAGCTTTCCACGAAAACCGCCCGAATATCGCGCGCGACCAGCAGATCGACCAGCTCCGCGATGCGGCTCAGCCCCGCCTCGCTTTCGGTGGAGATGCCTTGAATACCCACAACCTCGAAACCATAGGCCGCGCCGAAATAGTTGAACGCGTCATGGGCTGTCAGAAGCACCCGCGCCTCGGCTGGGATGGAGGCCAGAACGCTTTGCGCATAAACGGCAAGTGCGGCCAAGTCTTCCAGATGGCTGCGTGCATTGGCGGTAAAGGCGTCGGCATGATCGGGGGCCGCCGCGATCATCGCATCGCGGGTGGCCAGCACCACGCGCGACCACAGATTGGGGTTCATCCAGACATGGGGATCGAAACGATCCTCGTAATCCTCCGAGCCGATCAGCTGGGTTTCGGGGATCGCCTCGGCCACGGCGACGACGGGGCGTGTCTCGGCCAATTCCAGCAAGAATTCCTCAAGCTGCGCCTCGAGGTAAAGGCCGTTCCACAAGACCAGATCGGCCTGTGCGGTCGCCACGATATCGCTGCGCGTCTGGCGATAGGCATGCGGATCGACCCCCGGCCCCATCAGGGCGGTGACATCGACCAAATCACCGCCCACTTGGCGGGCGGCATCGGCGATCATTCCGGTGGTGGCCACGATCGACAGGCGATCTTGCGCCGCTGCGGGCAGCGCCAGCGCGAAGGCCGTGGCAAAAGACAAAACAATACGTCGGGTCAGCATCTGTTGCACCTGTTGCAAGCGCGCGGTCGGGCGCGGTCCGTGCCGTCAGTTTAGATATTGCGACGCATTCGCAAAAAGTCAAGCCTGTTACGAGTTAGTCGCAATAAAGACTGGTCAGCGGCGTTGTTTTCGGTCGCAAAGTCAGATCAGCGCTTTGCCGATCGCGGCGCTTCCCCGACACCAGCGATCATGGATCGCGCAGGATGGGCCGAATTACAGAACTGCAAGTGACGCGACCAATCGGACCCTCGTCACAAATACCGCGCGATGGTCTTGAGGTCCGCGCGGTCCTGCTCCGAATGCTCGGTATCGAGGCAATGATCCATGTGGTCATGGATCAGCGCGCGCTTGGCGTTCACCACGGCCTTTTCCACGGCGTGAAGCTGCTGCGCGATCTCCAGACAGGGCTTGCCTGCCTCGATCATTTCGATCACCGCACGCAGATGCCCGTCGGCGCGTTTCAGCCGGGCGATCAAGGCGGGATGGGTTGCATGCAAATGCGGTTTTGACATAGATAGAGGCTATCCCCCTGGGGAGGATAGAACAAGACGGCACCGCCGATGTGCCGCAGGGTTTCGGGCAGGTTTTCGTGGCGCGTCGAGAGCAGACAATCGCAGTGCGGATCATGGCAGCAGTTTTGTGCCTATCGCTGATCGGCTGGTCGATGCTGCCCAGCCTGTCGCATGTCTCAAGCATTGCCGAAACACGCCACGAACACGCCCAGATGATCGCCGATCACGGCCATAGCCACGGGTTGCAAGAAGGCCTTTTGGCAGCTTTGCACGGCCAAAGCCACGACGCGGTCGACCATGACCACAGCCCGGCCTTGGCGGTCGCGGCTACAAGCGGTGCGTTTTGGCCCGCCGGGCAAGACGGCTTGCGCCTATGGGCGTCACAATCAGGGCCGCACCGCATCTTTCGGATCGAACGACCTCCGCGTGGCTGACGGGCCACCGCGCGACATGCGCGGCGAATATCGCCAGACAGATTCAAGTTCGGAGTTTTATATGCCTTTGGATTCACAGGGTTTGCGCGCACTGCCCCTTGGCCGCGCCACAGCCCTGATCTTTACGGTGCTTGCGCTCTACACCTCCAGCGTGGCCCAAGCCCTTGCCCATAATGTCACCCCGGGTGACGCGGGTTATATCCAAGAGATCTGGGGAGTGCATATCATCCCCTTCATCTACCTCGGCGCCAAACACATGGTGACGGGCTACGACCATATCCTGTTCCTGCTGGGCGTCGTGTTCTTCCTCTACAAGATGAAGGATGTGGCGGTTTACGTCAGCATATTCGCCGTCGGCCATTCGGTGACGATGCTCTTGGGCGTCTGGTATGGCTGGGGCATAAACGCCTATATCATCGACGCGATCATCGGCCTGTCTGTGGTCTACAAAGCCCTCGACAACCTTGGCGCATACCAGAAATGGTTTGGGGTCCAGCCCAACACCAAGGCCGCGACGCTGATCTTCGGGCTATTCCACGGCACGGGACTGGCCACAAAGATCCTCGAATACCAGATTGCCGAGGATGGGCTTCTGGCCAACCTTCTGGCCTTCAACGTCGGCGTCGAGATCGGCCAATTACTGGCGCTTGCGGTCATCTTGATCGTCATGGGCTACTGGCGGCGCAGCCCCAATTTCATGCGACAGGCCACTGTCGCCAATATCATCATGATCGTCCTTGGTGTGTTCCCGACCGGCCAGCAGATCGCCGGTTACATCGCCTCGGCCTGAGACATCGGAGAGACACATGTACAACGCACCCCAACCCCGCCCCGAGGATCTGCCCAGCAAGGCGCAGCTTTTCCGTTCCTCGATCATTGCGGCCATCGGCGCCATGGTGATCCTCGTCACCGTCTATCTGCCTGCCGAACATGCCATCGACCCGACCGGCGTGGGCCGATTTCTTGGCCTGACCGAGATGGGCGAGATCAAGCGCGAACTGGCTGAGGAAGCCGCGCGGGATGCGCTGATCCATACCGATCAGTCATCAAGCCTGATCGATGGGTTCTTCGGCCTGTTTGTCAGCGCGGCGCATGCACAGGAAGCCTGGACCGACACGGTGACCTTCACGCTGGAGCCCGGCGCCACCGCCGAGATCAAGCTGGTGATGGCCGCAGGCGATGTGGCCCAATATGCGTGGGTCGCGACGGACGGGCGGATCAACTTCGACCTGCATGCCCATGGCGAGGGTCAATCCATCGACTATGATCGCGGTCGGGGCCAGACCGAGCGCGCAGGCCAGATCGAGGCCCCTTTTGCAGGCGAACACGGCTGGTTCTGGCGCAATCGCGACGACACCGCCGTGACGGTCACGCTGCAACTGCGCGGCGCCTATGCCGAGGTTACCAAGACCTACTGATCGACACGGCCCCATCGGTCGCACCGGGCAAGGCCACCGCGAAATGACGCGATCCGGTGATCGCAGCAAGCCAAGCGGCCTGCCCCCTCAGCGGCAGGCCGCCATGATGCCACGCAATTCGGCCAGTCCCCGCATCCGCCCGATCAGCGGGTAGCCCGGCATCATCGGGCGGTCGAGGTCGGACAAGAGCGCGTGCCCGTGATCGGGGCGCATGGGGATGATCGCGTCGGTGCGCCCCTCATCGGCCCTGCGGGCTTGCTCTGCCATCAGCGCGCGGATGGTGGCGACCATATCGGTGTCACCCGCCAGATGCGCGCTTTCGGTAAAAGAACAGCGCCCACCGCGCATCGGCCCACGCGTGGTATTGCGCAGATGGACGAAATGGATATGCGGCCCCAGCCGCGCGATGAAGCTGGCCGGATCGAAGCCCGGATCGACACCGAGCGATCCGGTGCAGAAGGTGATACCATTGGCCGGGCTTGGTACGGCTGCGACAAGGCTGGCGTAATCATCGGCCGTCGACACGATCCGCGGCAGGCCCAAAAGCGGGAATGGCGGGTCATCGGGATGACAGCACAGTCTCAGGCCCAACGCCTCGGCGGTCGGCACCACCTCGGACAGGAAATCGGCCAGATGCGTGCGCAGCCGTGCGGCATCGATGCCCGCGTAGCTGGCCAGCGCCGCGCGCACATCTGCGATGTCCCAATGCTCGGCCGCACCGGGCAGCCCCGCCACGATATTGCGCGCCAAGGCCGCTTGTCGGGCCTCGCTGCGCGCGGCATGACGGCCTGCGGCCTCTTCGCGGAGGTCATCGGGATAGTCGTCAACGGCACCCGAACGGGCCAAGGTGAACAGGTCGAAGCCCACGAAATCGGCCAGTTCGAAATGCATCGCCCGCCCGCCGCCCGGCACGGGATGGGCAAGATCGGTGCGCGTCCAGTCCAGCACCGGCATGAAATTGTAACAGATCACCTTGATCCCGGCGGCGGCCAAATGGTGCAGGCTTTGGCGGTAAGCATCGAAATGCGCGCGCCAGTCACCTGTCTGGGTCTTGATCGCCTCCGAGACAGGCAGGCTTTCGACCACATCCCATGTCAGCCCGCTTGGCGCATCAGGCGCGCCTTCGATCTCGGCCTTGCGTTTTACGATCTCAGCGGGTGACCAGACTTCCCCCGTCGGCACATGGTGCAGCGCAGACACGATCCCGTGGGCGCCTGTCTGTACGATCTCGGGGATGGTGATCTCATCGGCGGGGCCAAACCAGCGCCATGTTTCGCGCATCTCAATCCATCCTCAGGCTCAGGCCCGTATCGGTATCAAACAGATGCATCTCATCCGTCGGTGCATCGACATGGATCACATCGCCCAGATCGATCCCGGTCTGACCGGGGCTATGCAAGGTGATGGCCGTGCCGCTGGCGGTCTGGCCGTAGACATAGCTTTCACCGCCAAGCTGCTCGACCGCGCGCACCGCGACCTTGACCGGCCCTGCGTCGGCCGCATGCAGATGATTTGGCCGAATACCCAAGGTGACATTGGCCCCTGAACGCTGCGCAAAGCCCGCTTGCGGGATGGCCAAGACCTCGCCCGTCTCAAGGCGCAAGCGCGCGCGATCATCGGCATCGACCTGACCGGACAGGAAATTCATCTTGGGGCTGCCGATAAAGCCCGCAACGAACAAATTCGCAGGGCGGTTATACAGGTCGAGCGGCGCGCCGAATTGTTCGAGCTTGCCCAGCCGCAGCACCGCGATCTTATCGGCCATGGTCATCGCCTCGACCTGATCATGGGTGACATAGATCATCGTGTTACCAAGGCGGCGATGCAGCGCCGCGATCTCGCCGCGCATATCGACGCGCAACTCGGCATCGAGGTTCGAGAGCGGCTCGTCAAACAAGAACCCCCGCGGCTCGCGCACCACGGCGCGTCCGATGGCGACGCGCTGGCGCTGACCGCCCGACAAATCCTTGGGGCGGCGGTCAAGCAGCATGTCGATTTGCAGCATACGGGCCACTTCGCCCACCTTGGTGGCGATCTCGGCGCGCGGGGTCTGGATGTTCTCAAGCCCGAAGGACAGGTTTTGACGCACCGTCATATGCGGGTAAAGCGCGTAGGATTGAAACACCATCGCCAGCCCGCGGTCGGCGGCGGGGATATCATTGACCACCTCGCCCCCGATGGCGATATCGCCCTCGGTGATCCCCTCAAGCCCCGAGATCATCCGCAAAAGCGTGGATTTCCCGCAGCCGGATGGGCCGACGAAAACGCAGAACTCGCCATGCGCGATCGACAGGTCGATACCCTTGATCACCTCGGCCTGCCCATAGGCCTTGCGCACGCCCCGCAGTTCAATCGCGGCCATTCTTTGATCCCCCGGTATTTTGTCGCCCGGCTGTCATTTGCCACCCGTCGAGGCGATGCCCGTCGCGATGTATTTCTGCAAGAACATGAAAACCAACGCGATGGGCAGAAGTGTGAGAACAGTCATCGCCAAAAGCGAGGACCATTGCGTCTGCAACTCGCCCTGAAAGGAATTCAATGCCAGTTGCAGAGTGAAATTCTCCGATTGCGTCAGCACGATCAGCGGCCAAAGAAAATCATTCCAGCGCCACATGATCGCAAGGATCGCCAGCACCGCGATGGCAGGTGCAGAAAGCGGCAAGATGATGCGCCAATAGATCTTCCACTCGCTGGCCTTGTCCATCCGCGCGGCATCCAAGATCTCATCGGGGATGGTCAGCATGTATTGGCGAAGCAAGAACACCCCCGTGGGCGTGGCCGCCCCCGGAATGATCACCCCCCAAAGCGAGTTGAACATGCCCAGTTCCGTCACGATCAAGAACAAGGGAACCAAGACCACCGTTTGCGGGATCATCAGGGTGCCGATCACCAGCAAAAGAACAGCCGTGCGCCCCCGGAAATGGTATTTCGACAAGGCAAACGCGGCCATTGAATTGGTCAAGAGCATGATCAAGGTCGCGCTGACCGTGATGAATGTCGAATTCCAGAAATAGAGCAGGAAATTGAACCGCCCGAACAGGTCGGTGTAATTCTCGGTGGCCAGCGTGAAACGTTCGACCGGCGCGCGATCGGCGATGTCGATGGTCAGCCGTGTTTCGGGATCAGCGGGGTCGACCATTTGCGCGCGCAGGCCCACACGGCGCAGCTGCGCGAGGATCTTGCCTTCGTGCTCGCCGCCGGTGATCTGGAAAAGCGGCAAGGGGTCGGCATGCCCCTCCAGTATGATTGTCTGCTGCTGATAGGGCAAGAAGGTGGGCGGATAGCGCTGCAGATCAGCCTCGGTCTTGAAGCTGGACAAGACCAGCCAGATCACCGGGAAGAACATCAAGAAAACGCCCAGAAACAGGTAGCTGTAGCTGGCCCAATCGCTCCAGTGCAGCCGCGCGCCGCCGCGCGTGGCGGTCAAAAAGGCCAAGGTGCGGCTCATGCCATGGCCTCGGCCAGCCGGGGCTCCGCCCGTTCGTAGGCCGAAACCTCCACTGGATGTTTCGCCTTCGCGTTGCGCAGGAGCGCCAAATCACCCATTCGCCGACCTCCGGTTGAGCCAAAGCTGCACCAAGGTCAGCACCACCAAGACGCCCGCCACCAACAGCGAGGCCGCCGCCGCCAGCCCGAACAAGCGCGGCGCACCGGCAAAACCCTCTTCGTAGATATACTGGATGATGAAGGTCGTGGCCGTGCCGGGCCCACCGCCGGTGAAGGCATAGACCTCGTCAAAGGTCTGCACGCCCTTGATCAGCGCCAAAACCAGCACCACCAACATGGTGGGCGACAAAAGCGGCAGCGTGATGCGCCGAAACACCCGCCATGCGCTGGCGCGGTCCATGGTCGCCGCCTCATAGACATCGCGCGGGATGGCTTGCAGCCCGGCCAGCAAGATCAGCGTGTAAAACCCCATATGCGCCCAGACCGACAAGAATACCGACCAGCCGAACGCCCAATCGGCATCCACCAGCCAGTTGTAGCCGCCCACCCCGGTCCAATCGAGAAATGCATTGAGCACCCCTTCGCGCTGCAAGATCCACTTCCAGATCAAGGCGACGACCACGGGCGACAGCAGCACGGGGAAAAAGAAAACCGCGCGGAAAAAGCCGCGCGCACGGATTTCGCGGTTCAAGACGATGGCGGTCAGCAGCGAAAAGGCGACCATGATCCCAACCTGCAGCGTCACGAACCATGTCGTGTTCCACACCGCGCGCCAGAATTTATCCTCGCGGCAGGAATTGGGATCGAGATAATTGGCGCAATCGAGTAACTGCGCGAAATTTTGCGCCCCGACATGCGGCCGGTCGACCAAAAGGACGTTAGCCCCCCCGGTCACGGCATAACTCACATTCAAAATCACAGGAAAAAAGGCGAAAAGTCCAAATAGCAACAGGTTCGGGAGTAAAAAGACCCAAGCCAGATGATTGATCCCAAGCAAGCGTTGCAATCCGAGCATGGGGATTTCAATGGCCCGCATGATCGGTGTGATCACTTGCAGCAAGATACTGTCCCCCTTGCTGCGCAATGGACCGCCTGTTGACATTCGCGTGGGTGGGGCGGGCGCCTTTGCGCCCTGCCCCTTTGTATCGGCCATGCTGGATTACTTGACTGCGGCCAGCGCAGCTTCCAGATCGCTTGCCATACGCGCCACGGCATCCTCGACGCTCAATTCGCCGACGATCGCTTGGCTTACACGCTCGGCGGTGATGCCGAACATGGCGCGGTTATTGGCATAACCCTGATAGCGGAAGGCGGCAGGGGACACATCGGCCAGATCGGCCGCGAATGCCGACAAGGCCGCCGCCGCTGCGGGCGAGGCACCTTCGAAATCGACACCTGCGGCTGCGACGCCCAGATGCGCAGGCAGGTTGCGGGTGCGTGCCGTCACCTCGGCATAGATATCTTCTTGCGCGAGGAAGTCGATCACGGCTGCCACTGTCTCGGGGTGCTGCGTCTGTGCAAAGCCCACGATACCAGCACCGCCGGGCATGCCCGAACAGACACCGACCGGGCCACAGGGTGAGCCGACGACACGCCAATCGAACAGATCGCCAACCTGGCTGTCCATCCGGCCGACCTGCCAGCTCCCGGAGTAGTAGAACACCAACTCGCCATTGATGAACTCTTGCGCCGCGTCTTGATAAGTCGCGCCGCCTTGGCCGGCCCAGACATCGCGCGCCATGGTGCCGTCATTGTTCCACTCCACGAACTGTGCCGTGAACGCGGCAAAGCCCTCATCCGACAAGGTCGGTGTTCCATCCTCGGCAACGATCGCTGCGCCATAGCTGATCGCGGGGCCAGCAAAGCGGTGTCCGGTACGGTCGATGGCCATCGGGAAAGGTGTGTCGGTCGCAGCAGCGACCGCGCGCGCGGCAGCGGCCCAATCATCCCAGCTGGCATCAGCGGCGGGCATCGCGACGCCTGCTTGCTCGAACAGCGTGGCATTCACAAAGGCGCCCGTGATGGTCAACTGGCTATGCATGCCGTTGATCGCATTGCCACCGGCCGCACCACGATACCAGCCAAGCGTGTCGCCAAAGGCTGCTTCCCAATAGGCGCGGTCAACATGAGGTGCCAGATCGAGATAATACTGCGACAGACCGCCCAGATCGGTGACCTTGGCCATATCTGGCCCACTGCCTGCGGCCAACTGCACCGGCAGGTTCTCGAGGATCGCCTGATAGGGGACCACGTCCACGATCACGTCGACGCCGGGATTGGCGGCCTCGAAGCGCGAGAGCACGTCGTCATAGACTTCGCATTCATTGCCATCGGAATAGCACATAAAGCGGATTTCCTGCGCCATGGCAGGTGCGGCCAGCGTCAGCGCAAGGGCTGTCGTGCCGAAAAGTTTCAGATGCGTCATCATTTTCCTCCCTTGGAACCGAGGCCTCCCTGCCCCGGCAAAACAGCCCTGCCCGAGGCCGTGTTCAACGGTCTTGTTCAGGCAGCCAGCTTGCGTAGCAGTCTGACCCGAATGTGAGCGGTAACACAACCTCTTTACCGCCACGCGCCGCTGCGTAAATCGCGGTGACCAGTTCGATTGATCGCCTTCCGTCCATAAGCGTCACCTCTTGGCCCGGTGACGACGCGAGTGCTGCGGCGATTGCCGCGAAATACCCGACGAAACCGGCCGGTGCCTGTGGGTCGAGCCCGGCCAGAATCGCATCGATGCCCCCCTGCTGCGCCGGATCGCGGGCGACAAAGCGCCATTGCCCCATCGCGGGCGCATAAGGCAGATCGCCCGAGGTGGCCGTCAGCCCCGAAAAAACGAATCGCAGCCGCGTCTGGTCGCCCGCTGCCCCAAGCGTGACCGATGACGTCGCCAGAGCGCCGTTCGCAAAGCGGATGGCGATGGCTGCGCAATCCTCGGTCTCGATAGGGTTGACGCGGGTGGCCAATGTCGCGCTGACCGCCGCTGGCGCGCCGAAATAGCGACAGAGCAAATCGTGATTATGGATCGCATGGCCAAGCACCGCGCCGCCACGCTCACCTGCCCATGTGCCGCGCCATGGCACGGCATAGTAATCGGGGCCACGGTTCCAATGCGTCTCGAGCGATGCGACCTGCGGCTGACCGGCAAGGCCCGCGGCGATAAGCGCATCAAGCGCCGCCGTGGCAGGCCCATAGCGATATTGAAACACGGGAAAGACCTGCCGCCCCGCCGCCTGTGCTGCGGCCTCCAACACGTCACATTCGACAAGCGAAGGCGCGATGGGCTTTTCCAGCACCACATGACGGCCCGCCTGCAAGGCCTGCAGCGCGACGGGCACATGCAGATGCGGCGGCAGGCAGACATCGACCAGATCGACGCCCGGATCGGCCAAGGCCGCGGCGATGTCGGTGGAAATCGCGATGGTCGGATCGCCGCCTGCCACCTCTGCCGCACGCGCGCTGTCCAGATCGATCAGCCAGCGCACGGCGAACTGGTCGGGCAATGCGCGGTATCCGGCCAGATGCTCGCGCCCGATTCCCGCCCCGATGATGGCGACCCCGATCATGCGCGCGCCTCGGCGATGGCTTGCGCCTGTAGCGCCAGCCGCATCACGGTAAAGGCGTGTTCTTGCGGCATGGCGGTTTCGGTCCGGTCGCGGATATCGGCGATGATCCGCGCGAAATAGGGCAGGCCCGCATCTGACGCATCGATCATCTCGCAGCGGTCTGCGTTCACCAGCACGAGGTGATCTGTCCCCGGCCGCCCGCCCACATCGACATATTTGCGCAGCTCGATATAGCCCTCGGTGCCGAGGATCGTCAGCCGTCCATCGCCCCAAGTGGGCAGCGCGTCGGGCGTGAACCAATCGACGCGGATATAGCCGCGCCCCTCGGGTGCGCTGAGCGCGATCTCGCCGAAATCCTGCAGACCCGGATCAGCGGGATGGGCGATATTGGCAACGCTTGCCAGCGTGATGTGGGCATCATTTGCCCCTGTGAAAAACAGGAACTGATCGATCTGATGGCTGGCGATATCGGTCAAGATACCGCCATAGGCAGCGCGGTCGAAGAACCAGTCGGGCCGGGTCGCGCGGTTCAGGCGATGCGGGCCAAGGCCCACGGTCTGCACCACGCGGCCAATGGCCCCTTGCGCCACCAGTTCGGCGGCGCGGGTGACGGCGGGCACCTCGAAGCGTTCGGAGAAATCGACCGACCAGATGCGCCCGGTCTGCGCCTGCATGGCCATGATCGCGTCAAGCTGGGCTATGGTGGTGCAGCCGGGCTTGTCGGTCATCACATCCTTGCCTGCCGCCATCGCGGCGATGGCATGGGCGGCGCGGTCGCGCGGGATGCAGGAGATGACGATCAGATCGATACTTGGATCATTCAAGAGCGCCTGCCAATGATCCACGCGCGGCACATCGGGAAAGCGTTTGACAAATCCTTCCAGCGGCTCGGGCGCGCCTTCGGTCCACCAGCCGGCGAACTCCGCCCCCTCGGCCATCAGATTGGCGGCCATGCCAAAGATATGGCGGTGATCGATGCCAATGGCAGCGAATTTCATGATGCAACCTCGATTGTCTGGCCCAGCCGGGCCGATTGGGTGATGGCGTCGATTAGAATATGGGCGGCAAGCGCCCCCTGCCCTGTTACGCAAGGCGCGCGGCCATCGCGCAGCGCATCGCAGAAATCTTCGACAACGGCTTGGTGCCAATCATGGGTGAAGGCCATCGGATCAGCCCCGCCGCCCGTGCCTGCCTGCGCGCCGATGCGCTCGACCCGGCCATCACGATGGCTGAGCGTCAGGATACCCGCCTCCAGATGCAGGGAGGCGCGCGCGAAATGCAGGCGGATGCTTTCGGCCCCGCCGGGAAAACTGGCCGTGCTGGCCGTCAGCCACCCCACTGCGCCTTGCGCAAACCGCAGGCCCGCAACCGCGACATCCTCGGCCTCCATCTGATGCAACCGCGTCGTGGCGGTCATCGCCTGCACCGATGCGACAGGGCCGGTCAACGACAAGGCAAGATCGATGGTATGGATCGCTTGGCTGATCAGAACACCGCCGCCATCGCGCGCATATGTGCCGCGTCCCGGCGCATCGTAATAGGCCTGATCGCGCCACCACGGCACGTTGATCTCGGCCAGCCCCAGTGGCCCCAGATCACCCGAGGCGACAAGTGCCGCCGCCGCTTGCGAGGCTTCGCGCATGCGGTGTTGAAACACCACGCCCAGCGTGACGCCTGCATCGGCGCAAAGATCGACCACTGCGCGCGCCTCCGCCAGATCGCGGGCGACAGGTTTTTCCAGCAAGATATGTTTGCCCGCCGCCACCAGCGGCGCGATGATCGCGGCGCGCGCATTGGGCGGGGTGATGACAATGGCAAAGGTGACATCAGGGTCGGCGGCCACTGCGGCCAAATCGGGATAGACGCGCGCACCCGGAGCCGAGGCCTGCGCGCGGGCCGGATCGCGCGACCAAATCCCGGTCAGGCGCAGCCCATTCGCATCGCGGATCGCGGCCAAATGGGTCGCTGCCACCATGCCTGCCCCGATCAATGCAACACCGAGCTCGGCCATGCCATTTTCCTTTTCCGCCCACGCCGCAACGCGCTTTTGCGGCGAAGACTGCACAGGGCCGCAGAGCGGTGTCAATTCTCGGACCGCGGCGCTTGCGAATTGACACTGTTCGCCGCGCACCGCAGGGTCGCGCGCAGCACGCGACAGGAGGATTTCACATGACCGATCAACCCATCGCCTTGGTGACCGGCGGCGCGCAGGGCATCGGGCTGGCTTGCGGGCGGGCGCTGGCTGCCGATGGCTACCGCGTGATGCTGGTGGATGTGAAAGACAGCGTGACCGCCGCCGCAACCAGCATCGGCGGGCGCGGTTTCGTCTGCGATGTTTCCGACACGGACGCACTTTTGGCCCTGTTCGACCGGATCGAGGCCGAGGAAGGGCCGGTTGCCGCACTGGTGAACAACGCGGGCATCGCCAAACCGGGCGATTTCCTCAGCTATGATCTGGCCGATTTCGACGCGGTGATCGGGCTGAACCTGCGCGCGGTTTTTGCCGCGACCCAGCGCGCGGCCAAGGGCATGATCGCCGCAAACATAAAGGGGGCGATCGTCAACATGTCCTCGATCAACGCGGTCGTGGCGATCCCCGCGATTCCGGCCTATTGCGCCTCCAAGGGGGGGGTGCAGCAATTGACCAAGGCATCCTCGCTGGCGCTGGCCCCGCATGGTATTCGCGTCAATGCGGTCGGACCCGGCTCCATCGATACCGAGATGATGGCAGGCGTGAACGCCAGCCCCGAGGCCTTGGCGCGCGTGCTCTCGCGCACACCCATTGGCCGGGTCGGCAGCGCCGATGAGATCGGCAATGTGGTGGCGTTCCTCTGTTCGCCCAAATCCAGCTATGTCACTGGCGAGACGATCTATGTCGATGGTGGGCGCTTGGGGCTGAACTACACCGTCTGAGCACTGCCCGCGCGCCATGCCATCAGGCGCGCGGTGGTCATCGCGCCCACCCACATTGCAAACACCGCCAGAATGGCCGTGGTCGAGAACACCGCCCCACCCGAAACGCCCGCCCCAACGGCGCAGCCACCCGCCAGCATCGCACCAAAGCCCATCAAGACCGCGCCGATCAGGTAACGCTCCATCGGGGTGTCCGCACCAAAGCGCGCAAGCTGCCATTCGCCATAGGCGAGCGCGGCCACCCCTGCCCCGATAAACACACCCGGCACCAGCCCGATGCCAAAGGACAGCGCAACGCGGCGCTCGGCCACCAAGGCCATCAGCGTGTCGGTCGCAGGCCCGGTAAAGGTGATCGAGCCGATAGGCACCAAGGCAAAGCTATTGGCCGCGATCATCGCGGTGACGGCCCAGCCCATGGCCACAGCGCCCCCTACCACAAGCGCGCCCAGCAAGACGCCCTTGGACAAATCACGCCGCCGCCCAAAGGCAAGCGCGCCTGCCAAGGCACCGAAAGCCACAGCAGCCGCAGCACCATTGCCTAGCCCCAGATTGGCTAAAAGGCTACGCCCCGGCCCACCTTGCACCGTCCAAAGCGCCGCGATCCATTCGCGCAAAGGTGCCAAGACCCCGGTAAAGGCCGCTTGCGCCACCAGCGTCACGACAAGCCCCGTGATCAACGCGCGCAGATTGCCCGTGGCCGACAAGACCAAAAGCCGCGAGGCACAGCCGCGCGCCAAGATCATGCCGATGCCGAACATCACCCCACCGATTAGCGCGCCCGAAACAGACCCCTCCGCCGCCAATTGCCGCGTGCTCGACACATCGAACAGGCCCAAGGCCAGCCCTGCCTGCGTCAGCGCCATGGCGGCAAAGAAGGCGACCAGCCAAATGGCGAGTTTCGGACCGAATTGGCCGCCCGCCACCTCGGCTGTGGCCGCGCGCAAGCAGAAACGCGAGCGTTGCGCGGCAAAGCCGAATACCAGACCCGTCACCACACCGGCAGTGGCTAGCACAAGCGGCTCGCCCCGGGCGATCAATAGCTCTTCCAGCATGGTGGTCATCCCCCTTTGCCGAGGGATTTACGCACCCCTTGGGCTGGACACGTTGACTTGGATCAAACGCCTATTGGGCCGCCATCGGTCGGCGGGCGAGCTGGCATTGCGACCACAATTCCCCAAGCGCGCCGACCAGCCGCGCGATATCGGCAGCGGAATGGACGGGTGATGGCGTGATGCGCAACCGCTCGGTGCCTTTGGGCACGGTGGGGTAGTTGATCGGCTGAATGTAAATGCCGTGGCGTTCCATCAACTGGTCGGAAATCCAACGGCATTTCACCGGATCGCCCACCATCACGGGGATGATATGGCTGTCATTGGCCAGATGCGGGATGGCGCGCGCGTCAAGTGCTGCGCGCACCTCGGCCACGCGGGCCTGATGGGCGGCGCGCTCGGCGCCGCTGGTTTTCAGATGACGCACCGCCGCAGCAGCGCCTGCCGCCACCGCAGGTGGCAGTGCGGTGGTGAAAATGAAACCGCTGGCGAAACTGCGCACGAAATCGATCAACACGGCCGAGCCTGCGATATAGCCGCCGACCACGCCATAAGCCTTGCCCAGCGTGCCTTGGATCACGTCGAGCCGGTCCATCAACCCTTCGCGCTCGGCGATGCCACCGCCGCGCGGCCCGTAAAGCCCCACGGCATGCACCTCGTCGAGATAGGTCATCGCACCGTAACGTTCTGCCAGATCGCAAATGGCCGCGATGGGGGCGATATCGCCATCCATTGAATAGACCGATTCAAAGGCCACGATCTTGGGGCGATCTTCGGGTATCACTTTAAGCTTTTCTTCCAGATCATTGAGATCATTGTGTTTCCAGATCACACGCTCGGCGCGTGAGTGACGGATGCCTTCGATCATCGAGGCGTGGTTGCCGGCATCCGACAAGACCACACAGCCCGGCAAACGCGCCGCCAATGTCCCAAGGCTTGCCCAGTTCGACACATAGCCCGAGGTAAAGACCAACGCAGCCTCTTTGCCGTGAAGATCCGCCAATTCGGCCTCGAGCGCCACATGGGCATGCGTTGTGCCGGAAATATTGCGCGTGCCGCCCGCGCCTGCGCCCATCGCGTCGATGGCCGTATGCATGGCCGCCAGCACATCGGGGTGCTGGCCCATGCCCAGATAATCGTTGGAACACCACACGGTGATGTCACGCTCGCCGCCCGCATGGCGGTTGCGCGCGGCTGGAAACTGGCCCCGGCGGCGCTCAAGATCGGCGAAAAAGCGGTAGTTGCCGGCCTGCTTCAGCGCATCAAGCTCGTCGCTGAAGAAGCGGTCATAACGGTTTCTATCGGTCACTGTGCTGTCGCCTCGAGAATGATGGCGTCTAGCAGCGCCTCGACCTCTTGCATCGGCCCGTCGGGGTAATCGCGATGGCCGATCATGACCTCGCCGCCCATATCGGCCACGAAAATTCCATAGGGACAATGCATGATATTCATCGGATCGGCCTCCATCACCCGGCGCGACACAGCCGCCGAGCAAAACAGAAAGATCTGCGCATTGTCGAAAATCGCCACATCCGAGCCGACATCGGCCCTAGTCCGGTTGAGCATGTCACCCACATGGCTGGTGTAGTCGATCACCAAGCCGCGATCGATGATCGCGTTCTCGATGGCGAAACTTGCATCCTCGAAACTGCCATCGAAGGGATAGGTGATGGCGTCTTGCGCGACTGCGATTTGCGGCAATCCGGCCATGACAAGGCCGAGGAACAGGTTTCGTAGCATGGGTACCGCCTCCGGTGAGAAGGGTCCGGGGGCGGGAACCCGCCCCCGGACCGAAGGTTTAGACGAACATGTCGCTGGTGATCGCGCGATACCAATCAAGGCTTTCACGATAGGTCGCCGCGCGCACATCGGCGGTTTCACCAATTTGGCTGACGAAGCTGTCGATGCTGACGATGCCGGTGTCGGATGCTTCATAGGTCGCGCCGACCTTGATGCCGTCATCGGTATCCAGAAGCGACCAGCAGGTGTTCGAATAACGCGCCGGGAAGGCCCGCGATCCGGTCAGCGCCGCCACGATGGCATTGGCCGCAACCTTGGCTTGGCTATTGGCCGAGAAGCCCGATTTGGGCATCGCACCCTGTGCTGCCGCATCACCCAAGACGGTGATGTTCGGGTCAACCTTGCTCGACATGTCATAGGCCGAGACAGGCGCCCAATTGCCATCGGTGATCCCTGCGGCAAAGGCGATCTGGCCCGCGCGCTGGCCGGGGATGACGTTGCAGACATCGACCTTTTCCACGACACCGTCGATGGTGACGGTCATCGCCGCCGGGTCGACCTCGATCGCGTTGCCACCCATGTCGGGCCCGATACGCGTGACCATGCCGCTGTAGTGGCGGTTCCAACCATCCTCGAACAGCCCCTGCTTGGAGAAGCTTTCCTTGGGGTCGACCAGCAAGATCTTGGCGGTGGGGTTATTCTCGCGCAGGTAATGGGCCACCATCGAGATCCGCTCATAGGGGCCGGGCGGGCAGCGATAGGGGTTGGGCGGTGCGACCATGGCAAAGGTGCCGCCTTGCGGCATCGCGGCGATCTGGGCGCGCAGCAACTCGACCTGTGTGCCGCCCTTGTAGGCATGCGGCATGCGACCTTGCGCCGAGACAGACCAGCCCTGCACGCTACCATCGACGAAGTCGATGCCGGGGCTGAGCACGAGGCGGTCGTAAGGCACCGATGCGCCGCTGGCGAGGCTGACGGTCTTGGCGTCGCGGTCGACACCCACGGCCCAGTCATGGACCACGTTGATGCCGTAATTGGCGGCAAGACCATCATAGCTATGGCCCAGATCGTCATAGTCGAAGAAGCCGCCGAGATAGAGATTGCCGAAATAGCAGGTGTGATAGACCCGCTGGGGTTCGATCAAGGTCACGTCGATGGCACCTGCGCTGTCACGCGCGATATAGCGCGCGGCCGTGGCCCCGCCCGAGCCGCCGCCGACGACGACAACGCGCGGTGTGGCCTGCGCGCGGGCGATCATGGGCGTGCCAAGTGCTGCCGTCAGTGCGGCGGATGTGCCCAAAAAGGCGCGTCTGTTCATGGTCATGTCTTCCTCCCTTTACCGCCCGTTTGCGGGCTTCTCTTCCAAGCGCCAGTCCGATGGCGCTGTGCCGTTTGCACCGATATCTTACTCGGTGCGCGCGAAGTAAGCGGCAAGTGCGGCCAATTCTTCATCGCCCAGCCGGCGTGCCACTGTATTCATCACCTGATGTTCGCGTGTTCCATTGCGATAATCAACCATTCCGGCGATGAACGCCGATGGGGCAAGCCCCTTGATGGTCGGGATATCCGAGCCGCCGCTGTCGCGGTGACAGGCGGTGCATTCCGACGAGAGGTATTCGCCGTAAGGCACATCACCCGCAATCGCGAGGATGGCCGCGATCTCGGGGTCGATGGCGATATTGGCGGCATCCATGACGGCGCTATCGCTACGCCCACCTTCGGCCAGCATATAGGCGATCAGGTCAAGGCGGTCTTGTTCGTCGCGGATACCGCGAAACACCATCCGCGTGCGCGGGAAATAATCGCGTGGTGCTGCCAAAAAGCGGTCAAGCGCGTCTGCATCCCACACCCGGCCCTCGGCCCCGGCATTGGCCAGATCATCCGAAAAATCATAGCCCGGCACAGCCCCGATCACACGATCGATGATGCCGTTGAGATGCGGGCCGACACGGTGAACGGCACCATCGCCGAGCATGTGGCATGCCCGGCACGGGCGATAAAGAGCTTCGCCCTGTGCCGGGTCTCCTTCGGCCAGCAACGGGGAGGACGTTGCCGCCGAAGCTGCCAGAACCAGCGCGCTGATGAGGGCGCGCGCTGATCTCATTTGGCCTCACCCCCGGCCGCCCGGATATAGGCGACCATCGCGGCGGCGTCTTCCTCGGAGCGCAGACCACGGAAAGCCATCCGGTTGCCTTGGATATAGCCACGCGGATCAAGCAAGAAGGCGGTCAGCGTTTCATCATCCCAGATCATCCCGCTTTCACCGGCCTGTTGGAAGGCGGGCGAGTAGCGGAAACCCTCATGGCTGCCGACAGGCGCGCCATAGGTGTTGTTGAGCTGTGGGCCGGTGCGGTTGACCGCACCTTCACCGATCTGGTGGCAAGAGGCGCATTGACGGAACAGCCCCTCGCCTGCGGCGACCAGCGCCGGATCAGGGCCTGCGGCCACTGCGGGTTCGGGGGCTGCGGCCTCTTCGACCACGGCGGCAGGCGTCACGGCAGCGGCACCTGTGTCACCCTCGGTTTCAGGCGTTACCGACAAGACCGTGGCGCGCGCGGTGATCGACACGCTTTCCGCACAGTTTTCCATGCAAGGTTCACCTGCGAAAACCGTGTATTCGGTGCTCGCGCGGTCATCCATAAAAAACGCCGTCTCGTTGGGCATCGCCACCTCGAGGAAATTCTCGTTCGACAATTCGAAATCGTCATCGACCATGTCATTGAGATACATCAGGTAAGCGGTGATTGCATAGACTTCGTCATCGCTGAGCGATTGCGCCCCACCATAGGGCATGGCGCGATGGACATAGTCCCACACGGTCGAAAGGTAGGGCCAGTAAGAGCCGATTGTCTTGTGCGGATCTTCGCCATCGAGCGTGCCACGCCCACCGGCCAAGACCGGCCAGCGGCCAACCGCCTCGCCGAAATCACCGTGACAGGCGGCGCAGTTGTCGATGTAAAGCTCTTCACCGGTATAGACATCGCCCGACCCCACCGGAAGGCCAAGGCCATCGGGGCGGATATCGATATCCCATGCGGCGATTTCCTCGGGCAGGGCTGTACGGCCAAGACCAAAACCGCCATCGCGCGATTGGGCCGGTGTTTCAGCCACGGCGAAGCCTGCGCCAAGCACGACAAGCGCGGTCGAAAGGGTGAGGTTCTTCATCATCTTAGCCGATTTCAACATTTTCAGCCTCGCCTGCTTCGTTCACGGCCCAAGTCTGGATGCCGTTATTGTGGTAGATCGAATTGAACCCGCGCACGGCGCGCAGCTGTTCCTTGGTGGGTTGGACATAGCCTGTGCTGTCATGCGCGCGGCTTTGCAGCAAAAGCGGGCGACCGTCCCAATCGAACTCGTAGTAGAAACGGTGCATCGACTTGTCCAAGCTGGGGCCGGACATGCGCGCCTGATGCCAGGTGATGCCGCCATCGATGGTGACATCCACGCGCGGGATGGTGCCGCGACCCGACCATGCAACGCCTGTCAGAACCGTTGGGCCGGGGCCATGGGTGATGGGCGCTTGCGGGCTGGGGTTGGTGATGACGGATTTGGCGTCCATCTCCCATGTGAAGCGG
>JAQCLA010000276.1 GCA_027592105.1 Pseudomonadota bacterium
GATGAGCATTCTTTGGCTGGCGGTAGGCTATTCCATCGCCTTTGGCCCCGGTGAAAGCGGGCTTTGGGGTGGGCTTGATCGCGCCTTCCTGAACGGGGTGACCGCTGACAGCCTGTCGGGCAACCTGCCCGAGGTGTTATTTTTCGCCTTCCAAATGACCTTTGCCATCATTACGCCCGCGCTGATCGTGGGCGCTTATGTGGAGCGCGTGGGCTTTGGCTTTGTGCTATTGTTCTCAGGGCTTTGGATGCTGATCTGCTACGCCCCCGTGGTGCATTGGATCTGGGGCGGCGGCATCTTGGCCGATGGCGGTATCTTGGGCGAAACCGGCGTGCGCGATTTCGCAGGCGGCATCGTCGTGCATGAAACCGCTGGTCTTGCCGCGCTGATCTTGGCGGTTTTCCTTGGCGCGCGCCGCCACCAGACGACACCGCCGCATAACCCCGGCATGGTGATGATCGGGGCCGCAATGCTGTGGGTCGGCTGGTTCGGCTTTAACGGCGGCAGCCAATTGGCCGCCGATGGCGGGGCCGCCATGGCGATCACGGTCACCCATATCTCGGCGGCGGCGGCCTCGCTCAGCTGGGGGCTGTGGGAGCGGGTGAAATACGGCAAGGTCAGCCTTGTGGGCGTTGTCACCGGCACCATCGCGGGACTGGCGTCGATCACGCCTGCCTCGGGCTTTGTCGGCCCTGTGGCGGCGCTGATCATCGGCGGGATCGCGGGGATCTTGTGCCAAGAGGCTGTCGGGCTGATCCGCAACAAGCTGCGCATCGATGACACGCTCGATGTCTTTGCCGTGCATGGCGTGGGCGGGATTTTCGGCACCATCATGATCGCCGTTTTCGGCCAAGGCGCATGGGCCGCGCAGCTGGGCGGGCTGGCCATCGTGGGTCTTTACACAGTGGTCGTTACAGTCGTCTTGATCAAGCTGGTAGGCGCTATCACACCGCTGCGCGTGGATGAAGACACCGAACAAGGCGGGCTTGATCTGACAGTGCATGGCGAACGCGCCTATGACATCTCATCCTGAGGGGAACTGCCCTCAACCCCATCTCACCGCCCGCGCCCTTTCGGTGCGGGCGGTGATCTTTTGACAGTTTCGTGAAGAAGCGTTAGTTTCCCCATAGCAGGCGGCAGGTCATAACGAGTGGACGAGTGGGCAGGTCATGACCGAGTTACCGGAGTATTACTTCCGCATCCGCGAAAACGGCGCCGCGGTGTTTCGCATCTCGACCGATAACCGGCAGCGCCGGATCGAGATGGAAGAGATCGCCATCGTCAATATCCGCAACGGTAATATCCGGCCCCATGGCGAGCGCGCGCTCAGCGATGATGAAACCGCCATCATCGAGGAATGGAGCATCGCGCGCCGCGCGGTGCTGGCCGAGCGCGATATCGACGATATCCACCGCGCGATCGACCACCTGAACCTGACGACGCATTGGGTGCAATCGCGCGCAAGCGATGCGGATCTGGAGGATGTGACCGATCGGCTTTTGCTGGCCATGCATGATCTGCGCAGCCTGTTGGTGCGCAAAAAAGCCGAGCGCCTGAATAACGGCGATACGACCCCAACCGCACAGCAAAGCCCTGCCTAAGATGGCCGCCCCGATGAACAAGGCCGATTTGCTGGCCGCGATGGCCGCCCATGTCCGCCATACAGGTCTGGCCGGAGCAAGCCTGCGCCCGTTGGCACGCGCGGCGGGCACATCGGACCGCATGCTGATCTATCATTTCGGCACCAAGGCAAAGCTGATCGCGGCACTTCTGGATCGTTTGGCCAGCGAGATGCTGGGCGCGATGAATGCGATCTTGCCCCCAATACCAGCCGAAAGCGACGCGGCCCTTGCCGCCGAGATCATCGCCTTGTTCCGCACACCCACCTTTCAGCCCTATCGGCGGATTTGGTTCGATATCCTTTCAGGTGCGGCCAGCAACGACAAAGTGCATCGGGATATCGCGCGCCGCATTCTGGCCGGTCAGGTGGATTGGATCACCACGCGCCTGCCCGAAGGCACACATAACCCCACATCGCAGGCAAAAGCGATGTTGGTGATGATCCAAGGCGCCTTGACCTTGGACTTGGTGGAGATGAGCAAGGCCGCCAATCTTGGGGTGCAGCGGGCCTATCCACCGCGCTGAAACTGGCTGAGGATGGACATGTCCTTGCGCGGCCCTTGCACCTGCCAGCTTTGGGTCCACAGGGGCCATTGACTGAAATCATAGCGCACATCGTAGATATCGGGATCGCAATAGTGGCGATCGGACAAAAGCCCGGGGCCAAGCCTGTGAAAGGGCCGCCCATCATCGAAGAAAACGGCAAGCCCTGCCCCATCAACCCGCCAAAGATAACTGCGATGGGCCTGCATCGGGGGGGCATCGGCGAAGTGAAGGATGCCCGCCTCCTCTTGGCGCAGGCCATCGGCCTCTTGCAGCCATTGGCACTGGCCGACAAAGCGCCCCTCACGACCAGCAAGGTGATCGACGATCACGCGGGTCAGCCGCCATTCCCCGGCCAGATCGGCCAATGTAATCATGCCTGCCGTCATCGCACCCCACAGCTTGCCTTGTTCCCGCGCCCCATGCCGCCTATGAGAGCGCCAAGCATGCAAGAAAGGCAAGGTCACGCCCATGATCCCCCGTTATTCCCGCCCCGAAATGGTCGCCCTCTGGGAGCCCGCCACCAAGTTCCGCATCTGGTTCGAGATCGAGGCGCATGCCTGTGACTCGATGGCCGAACTGGGTGTGATCCCCAAGGCCAATGCCGAGGCCGTGTGGAAAGCGCGCGATGTGGAATTCGATGTGGCGCGCATCGATGAGATCGAGGCCGTGACAAAGCATGATGTCATCGCCTTTCTAACCCATCTGTCCGAGATCGTGGGCGCGGATGAGGCGCGTTTCGTCCATCAGGGCATGACGTCATCGGATGTGCTGGATACGACCTTCAACATCCAGCTTGCGCGGGCAAGCGACCTGCTCCTCGCTGATCTCGATCAGCTTCTCGCAGCCCTCAAGCGCCGCGCGATGGAACATAGGATGACGGTGCGCATCGGGCGCAGCCACGGCATCCATGCCGAACCCGTGACCATGGGGCTGACATTCGCCCGCTTCTACGCGGAAATGGAACGCAATCGGAACCGGCTGGAAAAAGCCCGCTGGGAGATTGCCACGGGCGCGATCTCGGGTGCGGTCGGCACATTCGCCAATATCGATCCGCGCGTCGAGGAACATGTCTGCGAAAAGCTGGGCCTGCGCCCGGAACCGATTTCGACCCAAGTCATCCCGCGTGACCGGCACGCGATGTTCTTTGCCACGCTGGGCGTCATTGCAAGTTCCATCGAGAATATCGCCATCGAGATCCGCCATATGCAGCGCACCGAGGTGCTGGAGGCCGAGGAGTTCTTTTCAGCCGGTCAAAAGGGATCGTCGGCCATGCCGCATAAGCGCAACCCCGTTCTGACCGAGAACCTGACGGGGCTGGCGCGCATG
This sequence comes from Pseudomonadota bacterium, assembly GCA_027592105.1. Taxonomy (GTDB): domain Bacteria; phylum Pseudomonadota; class Alphaproteobacteria; order Rhodobacterales; family Rhodobacteraceae; genus Roseicyclus. Next base: position 3,493 of record JAQCLA010000276.1, read on the forward strand.
GTGCGCGCGGCGGTGGTGCCCGCGATGGAGAATGTCGCACTTTGGCACGAGCGCGATATCAGCCATTCCTCGGTCGAGCGCATGATCGGCCCTGATGCCACCATCACGCTGGATTTCGCGCTGGCGCGTCT
>JAQCLA010000277.1 GCA_027592105.1 Pseudomonadota bacterium
CCGCGATCTGTCGCAGTTCAAGCTTTGGTATACCCAAGCAGGCACACCGCGCCTGTCGGCGGCATGGAGCATGGCCGAGGGGCAAATGCATCTGACGCTGCGCCAAGAGGTGCCGGCCACACCCGGCCAGCCGCATAAATCGCCCATGGTGATCCCCGTGGCGCTGGGCCTTTTGGATCAAACAGGCGCCGAGATCTTGCCCGAGACATTGGTGGTTCTGGATCAGGCCGAGGTGGTGATCCCCTTTGATCTGGCCGCCTTGGCCGCAGAGGCGGGCCGCCCGCTGCCTGAAGCCGTGATCCCCTCGCTGTTGCGCGGGTTTTCCGCCCCGGTGATCTTGGACGCACCCGTGTCGCGTGCCGACAGGCTGGTGCTTTTGGCCCATGACACCGACCCGTTCAACCGTTGGGAGGCAGGCCGCAGCCTGATGCGCGAGACACTGTTGGGCATGCTTTTGGGCGGCGCCGCCGATCAAGCGCTTTTTGCGGCCATGGGGCGGCTTTTGGCCGATGACAGCCTTGATCCCGCGTTCCGCGCGCTGGTCCTTGCCCTGCCGTCGGAGGATGATATCGCGCAGGCCGCCCAAGAGGCGGGGATCGTGCCTGACCCCGTGATGATCCATGCCACGCGCCGCGATCTGCAGATCGCGATGGGTGTGGCCCTTGGCCCGGTCTTGACGCAGCTTTACGATGCGCTGGACCCCGGCCCAAGCTATCGCCCCGATGCCGTGCAGGCGGCACAGCGCGCTTTGCGCAACGCGGCACTGCATCTGTTGACGCTCTCGGAAGGCCCGACACGCGCGCAGGCGCATTACGATGCGGCCAACAACATGACCGATGAGATCGCGGCGTTCACCGCCCTGCTCGACATCGGAGACAGCGATGTCGCTGGACGTTTCCATGATCGTTGGAAGGATGACCGGCTGGTGATGGATAAATGGTTCATGGCACAGATCAGCCATGCCGCACCGGGCGACGCGGTGGCTTTGGCCCGGCGGCTGAGCGCACATCCTTTGTTCGACTGGACCAACCCCAACCGCTTCCGCGCGGTGATTGGTGGCCTGACGGCGGGTAATCCGGCGGGGTTTCACGACCCATCGGGTGCGGGCTACGGATTTGTGGCGGATTGGTTGATCCGCCTCGATGCGCGCAATCCGCAGACGGCGGCACGCATGTCGAGCGCCTTTGAGACATGGCGGCGCTATGATGCGGATCGCCAAGCGATGATCTTGGCTGCACTTGACCGGATCGCCGCCCAGCCGGGGTTGAGCCGTGATTTGGCCGAGATGGTGGGGCGGATGCGCGCGGCCTGACAGGGCATCCGCCGATCCTCGGATGGGCGATTTTGCGAAACGGTGAAGCTGTCAGGGGCGCAATTGCGCCGCCCCCCAGACCAGCGCGACCAAGATCGGTTGGTGGATGAGGTAGACGAACAAGCTGTTGCGCCCTGCCCAAAGCAGGGGCCGCGCGGCCTTTGGTGCAGGCCAGCGCGCCAGCCTGTCCCAGAGGCCCGCGCCGGTCATCAGCTTGGCGCAGGCCAGCCCTAGCAAAAACGGCCCGAACCACGGGAAAAGCGGCACATAATCGACCGAGCGGATGCCTGTGGCCTGTAGCCCCGTCCACCATAACCAAGCTGGGTCAAAGAGCGCAAAGCGCATGGCCTGTGGCAACCAGATCACCGCGACTGCCAGCGCGATGAGCGCCAGCGGCGACAGGCGGCGCGCCGCCAATCCCAAAAGGCTTGCCGCAGCAATCGCATGCAAGATCCCGAAAAAGATGAAGGCGTCGGGCATGGCGATCACGGTGACGATAGTGATCGCGCAGGCGGCAGCGATCAGCATCACCCATCGCCGCCAAAATGCCCGCCAGCCGATCACCGCCCCATGCGCAAGCCATAGGCTGACGCCTGCCAGAAACAGAAAGCTGCCTGCCGTCAGATAGGCAAGCCAGCGCCAGCCCATTTGCGCCGGGGTATCTGCTGGGATGAAGCCAAATAGCGCCAGATCGAAGACGAAATGAAACACCGCCATGGCGACCAACGCCCCCGCGCGCGCCAGATCAAGCGCCGCGATCCGGCTGGCGGCTTGTTTGGTTTTTGCAAGGTCATGAGAAAGCGGTGTCATCTGCTGCATGGGATGAGATTAGCAATCGCGCAGGCCGCTGCCTATCACGCATGCGTGCTGTGCGGGGCTATCGTTGCGATTTCGCGCTGTCGCCGCGGACCTGCCCGAATTTCGGCATATTCCGCGGCTGAAATGCGCCTATGGAAAAGACGCTCTCATATACCGCCCGCCCCGGAAACCTCGCCCTGAGCATGGTCGCTTTTTGCGGCATCAGCCTGCTTGCGGCCTTCTTGTGGGAGGCGGCCTCGGGTTACGTGATCTTGCTGTTCATCCCAGCGCTGGCCTTGTGTTTCTATCAAATGACGCTCAGCCCGATTTATGGGCTCAAGATCGCGCTGGGGCGATGGACCGTGATGACCGAGCAGGGTGATCGCGTGATCGCATCCGAAGACATCGCCTTTCTGCGCATCAGCCCGGCCGGGCGGTCGGCGCATGCGACATTGGTGCTGCGCGATGGGGAAGAGGTTGCGATTCCCTTCGACCTCTCGCCCGATCCTTTGGAGTTGATCCAGATTTCGACCGAATGCGGCGTGCCTGTGCGCACCCGTTGATGGGTCAGCCTTGGCAATAGGGCTGTTCGCGGACCCATGCACGGATATCTTCGCGCTTGCGCGATTGGCTGGGATGCATCGGCCCCCAATCGGCGGCGATCCCTTCACGACCATCGGCGATGACGCCATCACGTGGCACGGTATGCGCCCAGATGCGCAAGGCACAGCTGACATTTGCCGCACCATCGAGAAGCGCCGGGCCGCTGGTTGCCTGACAGCCATAGCCGCGAGCAGTGGCCGGGCTGATCTGGACAAGGCCGAACCAACGCCCACCGCCGCCCACCGCCGCCTCGTTCCAGGTGCTTTCGTGGCGTGCCAGCGACGACATGAGGCCCAGCCAAAAGGCGCTGCGCTGTGCGGCGTCGGCGTCAGGATAGGCGGGACACCAGCGATCGATATCGGCAGGCACGATTTCGGGCAGGATGGCCGCGTGGCTTTCGAGGGCGGCAAGGCCCGCGGTTTCCCATTCATCAGCTTGCGGCACATGATCCCAGCGCATCGGAAAACTGCTCTCGTTGAGGCCACGGCTGCTGTAATTCTGATCCGCGACGCAAGCGGACAGCACCAGAAGTGCTAGCGCAGCCGCCCCTGCGGTCTTGACCGAAATCCACACAGGCCACAGCCTCTCGTCTTGTTGCCGACGCGCGTTGGTGCCTGTGCGGGCGATGTGCAGGCAACAGCATCGTCCCGTTTCCTGCGATTTGAGCGAGAAATTGCCGATAGGCGATCTGTGCGGCGGCCCTGTCGCCCCCTTGCCCCGCCCGCGCCGCTGACCTAAACGCTAGGCGTTACCGGACGGAGGCCACCCATGCTTGACCTGACCTACGCGACCCCGAAACCCAAGGTGATCGCTGGCGCGAAACATGATTGGGAGTTGGTGATCGGCATGGAGGTGCATGCGCAGGTCTCGTCCAACGCCAAGCTG
>JAQCLA010000278.1 GCA_027592105.1 Pseudomonadota bacterium
TCGCGGCCCCTATGTGCTGGGGGTGGAGATTTTGCGCAACGCGCCTGCGGGGCGCAAACGGGTGTTCCTGCCTCAGGATGCGCCGCATCCGCGCATTGTCTTTCTTGCGGCGACGGCCATCGCGCGCCCGGATCTGCCCGTGATGCTCGACCAGCTCGAAGCGGCGGGCGCGCCGGTGATCTTATGCGTGGGCCGCCCCGAAACCGACGCGCCGCGCGCCATGCATTTGATGCCGCAGCGCCGGATCGATCTTTTGGCCATCGAACAGGCGGCGTGGGTCTTGGCCTCGCGCGATGCGCGCTGTGTCGTGGTCGATAGCCGGACCGAGCTTGATTGGGCCATGCGCCATGGTCAGATCAGCGTTTGGGCCCCCTCCAAGCTGGTGCTTGATGCCCATGACGGGCCAGCTGCATCGGTGACCGAACCCTTTGCCCTGGCCATGTGGTTGGCCCAAGCCTTCGAGGCGCGCGAGGTTTTGGCCTTTGGCGCGGTGCCCGATATGGCCATGCCTGCGGGGCTGCGCGTTACGCTGTTGGGTCCGACCGACGCGCCCCCGCCCTTGGTCTGAGATCGAGCTGCATCCGCTGGCCATCTGGCGCGGCAGTGAACCCTGCTTTTTCCAAGACACGGATCGAGGCGGGGTTGTCATCCTGCACGATCGCAAAGAACTGGTCTTGGCCCGGCACAAGCGTCGCGTGGTCCAAGGCGGCTTGCACGAATTCGCTGGCCAATCCTTGGCCGGCCGTGTCCGGCAGGAAATCGAAGCGCAACTCCAGCGCCGCGTCTGTGCCTGCGCGCCGAAAACCCGCAACGCCCACCGCATGTTCGGCATGAAACAGCACCCAAGGTGCAAGCTGATGCTGCGCCCAATCCGCAAGATCGGCTGCCAGCCGTGCTTGCGCGGTGGCCGGATCGAAAAGTGCTGCGTAAAGCGCGGCATCCGCATGCGTGGCGGCGCGCCCGTTCAACCTTGTGCTGCGAAAGATGGTTTTGTTGTCCATGTCGGCCACAAGGGCGCAAAGTGACATTGCGGTCAATATGCGCCGTCAACTTAGGCACACGCGTGCTTGCAGGGCTTGCCAAGGGCCGTGTGTGGGCGCTACGCGCCTGCCATGCGCCAAAGCTATCTTCGCCCCATCCCCTTGACCGACCCCGCCGATGCAGGCGCGGGCTTGCCGCTTGCCGGTGGTTGGGTGCGCTTTACCCATCTGGAGCGGCTCAGCCGCGATGCCCCGCCCGAGATCGTCGCGGCAACTGATTTGCCGCAGGCGGTCTTGGCGCCGTTTCTGGCCCCCCGCGACGCGATTGCCGGGCTGACATGTGACCGCCCCCGCATCATGGGGATTCTGAACGTGACGCCCGACAGCTTTTCGGATGGGGGCAGGCATGCTGGCCAGGACGCGGCGATTGCAGCAGCGCAGCAAATGCTGGCCGATGGGGCCGATCTGATCGATATCGGCGGGGAATCGACCCGTCCGGGCGCCGCCGAATTGGGTATTGCCGCGGAAATCGACCGGATCGCCCCTGTGATCGCGGGGTTGCGCGCCGCAGGGGTCAGCGCGCCGATCAGTTTGGACACCCGCAAAGCGGCGGTGGCCATGGCGGGGTTGGCGGCTGGGGCCGATGTGATCAACGATGTCTCGGGGCTACGCCATGATCCGGGCTTGGCCGATGTTGCCGCTGCACAGAGCGCGCCCTTGATCGTGATGCATTCCATCGGCACGCCCGAGACGATGCAGGCCATGGCATCTGATGCCTATGATGATGTGCTGCTCGATGTCTACGACGCGCTCGCCGCGACCGTGGCGCAGGCCGAAGCGGCGGGGGTGCCGCGCGCGCGCATGATGATCGATCCGGGCATCGGTTTTGGCAAGACATTGGCGCAGAACATGGCGCTGCTTGCGCGGCTCAGCCTGTTTCACGGCTTGGGCTGTGCGATCTTGCTTGGCGTATCGCGCAAAGGCATGATCGGCGCGATTTCAGGCGAGGCCGACCCCGCGAAACGCGGCCCGGGATCGGCGGCGATCGGCCTATGGGCCGTGCAACAGGGCATACAGATGCTGCGCGTTCATGATATAGCGCTCCATCAACAAGCATTGGCGCTGTGGCAGGCTTTGGCCACGCCGGGCGTTGTGGGGCAGGAAGAGCGGAAAAGATGACCAGAAAGCTGTTCGGAACAGATGGCGTGCGCGGGCGCGCCAATAGCTACCCTATGACCGCCGAGATGGCGCTGCGTTTGGGAGCTGCGGCAGGGCGCTATTTCCGCCGCGATGGCAGCCGGGCGCATCGGGTGGTGATCGGCAAGGACACAAGGTTGTCGGGCTATATGATTGAAACGGCGCTGACGGCGGGGTTCACCTCGACGGGGATGAATGTGCTGCTTTTGGGGCCGGTCCCGACGCCCGCTGTGGGATTGCTCACGCCATCGATGCGCGCTGATGTGGGCGTCATGATCTCGGCCAGCCACAACCCGGCCGAGGATAATGGCATCAAGTTTTTCGGTCCCGATGGCTTCAAGCTCTCAGATGAGGCCGAGGCCGAGATCGAGGCGCTGGCGCTGGGTGAGGTCGTGCCTGCGCAAGCCGCCAATATCGGGCGGGCCAAGCGCATCGACGACGGGCGGTTTCGCTATGTCGAGCGGGTGAAAAGCAGCTTTCCGCAAGGCCGCACACTCGATGGGCTGAAGGTGGTGATCGATTGCGCCAATGGCGCAGCCTATCGCGCCGCGCCTGAGGTGCTGTGGGAGTTGGGCGCCGATGTGGTGGCCTTGGGCGTGGCACCTGATGGGGCAAATATCAATGCAGGCGTGGGATCTACCGCGCCCGAGGCGGCGGTGGCGCGCCTGCGCGAGGTGGGGGCCGATGTGGGTATCTGTCTTGATGGCGATGCCGATCGGGTGATCTTGATCGATGAGACCGGGATGGTGGCCGATGGCGACCAGATCATGGCGCTTTTCGCGGCCCGCTGGGCCGAGGAGGGGCGGCTGAAGGGCAGCGCGCTGGCCACGACCGTGATGTCGAACCTCGGGCTTGAGCGCTATCTGGCGGCGCGCGATGTCGGCCTGCACCGCACGGCGGTGGGCGATCGCTACGTCGTCGAGGCGATGCGCGCCCATGGGTTGAACCTGGGCGGTGAACAATCGGGCCATATCGTGATGACCGATTATGCCACGACCGGTGACGGGTTGATTGCGGGGTTGCAGTTTTTGGCCGAGATGGTGCGCACGGGCCAACCTGCCAGCCAGCTTGCGCGCAATTTCGAAACGGTGCCGCAATTGTTGCGGAATGTGCGCTATGGCGCAGGGCAGACACCGCTTGAGCGCCCCGCGGTGCAAGCGGCCATCGCGGCCGGTGAGGCCAAGCTTTTGGGCCATGGGCGGCTTTTGATCCGCAAATCCGGCACCGAGCCTTTGATCCGTGTCATGGCCGAGGCCGAGGATGAGGGGCTGATGCGCGCGGTGGTCGACGATATCGTGGGTGCCGTCGAAGCCGCCGTGTGAGGCGCGCGCGCCCAGGCGGGCGCATGCGAATTTCCATCCGAAAATTCAGGGGGCTCTGCCCCCCCCCCCCAAGGCGGGCCCCCCC
>JAQCLA010000279.1 GCA_027592105.1 Pseudomonadota bacterium
GCCTTGGCGGATCGCTGCGCTTTGCTTGCCCCTGATCTGGTGGGTCATGGGCGCGGCCCGGCCCGCGAACTGGACCGTGACTACCACGATCATTGCACCGAGGTGGCCTTGGGCCACCTGCCCGATGCGCCCTGCCATCTGATCGGTCACAGCTTTGGCGCGAGCATCGCCTTGCGGCTCGCGCTCGATCATCCGGCACGGGTGGCCAGCCTCACGCTTTTCGAACCTGTGCTTTTTGCCGCAGCAAAGGGCCAACCCGGGTGGCAAAAGCATCGTGCCAGTATGGCAGGGCTTGGCCCCTTGCTTGCGGCAGGCGATCTTGACGCGGCGGCTGCGCATTTCTTGGCGGAATGGGGCGGCGGCGTGCCATTCTCCGCCATGCCAGAGGCGCAGCGCGCCTATATGGCCGTGCGGATCTGGGTCGTGCCGGAAAGCGCCCCTGCGCTGGAGGAGGATCGCGCCGCGATCTTACCGCGTCTGGGGCAGTTGGACTGTCCCACCCTCCTGATCGAAGGCGCGCAATCGCCGCCCGTCATCGCGGAAATTCAAGCAGCCTTGGCCGCGGCCATCCCGCAATCGCGCCGCGCGGTTGTTGCGGGTGCGGGTCATATGGCCCCGATCACCCATCCCGCCCAAGTCGCAGCCGAGATCAGGGCGCTTTGGGGCTGAGAGGACGGAATACCTTAGCCCGCCCAAGCCGCCAGCAATTGCTCAACATCCTCGGGCGTCTTGGCCCAATCGCACACGATTCGGCAGCGCAAGGGCGCGTCAGATGGCCCATCATCCAGCGTGCCGTCAAAGAGATAATATTGCGCCCCGGCGGCAAAGGCCCGCGCATGGGCCGCGCGCGGCGCATCGATAAAGGCCAAATTACCCGCAGCCGGGTGGCATAAATGTGCGCCCGGCACCCGCGCCAAACCCTGCACCAACTGCGCCATGCGCGCATTGGCGGCTATGGCCATCTCAAGCCACAGACCATCAGCGCAATAGGCCACCATCTGTGACGACAGATAGCGATGCTTGGAAAACAGATGCCCACCGCGTTTGCGGCGCAGCGCCAATTCGCGCCCATGGGCGGGGTCGAAGAACACCACCGCCTCGACCCCCATGCAGCCATTCTTGGTGCCGCCAAAGCTGACCGCATCGATGCCCGCTTTCCATGTCATCTCGGCCGGGCTGCATCCCAATGCCGCGCAGGCATTGGCGAAGCGCGCCCCGTCAAGATGGGTCGCCAAGCCATGCGCACGCGCAACCGCCGTAAGCGCACGGATTTCGGCCAAGCTATAGGCGGTGCCGCGCTCGGTGATATTGGTCAGTGTCAGCGGGCCGGGCTGTGCGCCATGCACGCCGCGCCCCTTGCACTGCATGATCGCGGCCTCAAGCCCCTCGGGCGTGATCTTGCCATCCGCGCCATCGATCAGGATCGTCTTGGCCCCGGAGTAGAAATCAGGTGCGCCGCACTCATCCTCTTCGACATGGGCGGTGCGGTGACAAAATACGCCATCCCAAGGCTTTGCCAAACAAGCCAAGGCCAGCGCATTGGCCACGCTGCCTGTTGCCACGAATTCCACCGCCGCCTCGGGGGCTTCGAACAATGCGCGCACCGCGTCGCGTGCGGTGGCTGTGACAGCGTCATTGCCATAGGGCATGGCGTAGCCGTCATTGGCGCCCATCACGGCATCCATGATCTTGGGATGCACCGGTCCGGTATTGTCGCTGGCAAACATCATGTGCCCGGCTCCTCGATGATATAATCTTCCCATTCTTCCTCCGGTACCTCGAATTCCGGTACCGAGAGGCCGCGCACGCTGATCCCGGCCTGATGCACGCTTTCCGGGTCACCCGAGACGAGCGGATGCCACCATGACAGCGGCTTTCCCTCATGTAACAACCGATAGGCGCAGGTCTGCGGCATGAAATAGGCCACATCGCCCATGGTCTGTGGCGTCAGGCGGATACATTCCGGCACCAAGGTTTTGCGGATCTCATATTGCCCGCAGCGGCAGCTTTCATCATCGAGTAGGCGACAGGCAACCCGCGTCAGCGCCACCTCGCCTGTCTCTTCATCTTCGAGCTTGTTGAGACAGCATTTGCCGCAACCATCGCACAGCGCCTCCCATTCCGCAGGCGTCATGCGATCCATCGGCACACGCTCCCAAAAGCGGTCCCTCATGTCAGATCCAAGGCGGCGCGCGCCGCGAGGCTGTCTTGGTCCATCTGCACGATCAGCGCATCAAGCCCATCAAAGCGCATCTCGCCGCGCAGATACTCCACCAGACCCACCGACAGCGCGCAGCCGTAAAGATCGCCTGCGAAATCGAACAAGAATGTCTCAAGATTGGGCGTGTCACGCGCGAACATCGGCCGGATGCCCAGATTGGCGACACCGCGATAGGTGCCTTGATGCGGTCCCTCCAACACATCGACCAACACTGCATAAACGCCGAGTTTCGGCACATGCAGCCCCTCAAGCGCCATGTTCGCCGTGGGATAGCCCAACAGCCGCCCGCGCTTGTCGCCATGCAGCACCGGCCCCTCGATCCGGTGCCAATGGCCCAGCATCTCGGCGGCCTCGCGCGGCTGGCCCGCGCTGAGTGCTGCCCGGATCGCGGTCGACGATACGGCCCCCGCTTCGGCGGTCAACAGATCGGCGATGGTGACATCGAAGCCAAAGCGCGCCCCGAAATCGCGCAGCATCTGGGCCGTGCCGCTGCGCCCATGCCCGAAACAGAAATCCGCCCCGACAACCACATGGCTCAGCCCCAAACCCTGCGCCAAGATATCGCGCGCAAAAGCCTCGGCCGATAGGCTTGCCAGCCGCGCGTCAAAGGGGAGTTCGGCCAAGATCTCCACGCCCAGCTTCTCCAGCCGATGCGCGCGCGCGCCCGCATTCATCAGCCGAAACGGGGGGGCGTCGGGTGCGAAATACTCGCGCGGATGCGGCTCGAAGGTCACCACGCCCAAGGGCAGGCCCGGCCGGCGGGCCAGATCGATCACATGGCAATGGCCGCGATGGACGCCATCGAAATTCCCGATGGCCGCCGATGCGCCGCGATCTTGCGGGCGGGTGTATTGTGGGTCGCGCAAAATCCGCATGGCGCTTGGCGTAGCCGCCCCCGCGATGATGCGCAAGCATGCCCTGTGTCAGTCGAACTTTCGCGAGGGGGCCAAGACCACGGCCTCACCCTTCAGCACGACGGTCGCGCCGACCTTGCAATGGGTGGCCAGTGTCACACGCCTGCGGCCATGGTCGATCTCGGTCACCTCGACCTCGGCATGGACCATGTCGCCGGGGCGCACGGGCGCCATGAATTTCAACGTCTGCCCCAGATAGACCGTGCCATGGCCCGGCAGCTGCTCGCCGATCACCGCCGAGATCAAACCCGCGGTCAGCATTCCATGCGCGATGCGGCCCTCGAAAATCGTGTCGCGGGCATAATCATCATCCAGATGCACCGGGTTGTGATCGGTCGAGACCTGCGCGAAGAGCGCGATATCCTGATCGGTCACGAGTTTTTGAAGCGACCGCTTCATCCCGATCTCGAGATCCTCGA
>JAQCLA010000280.1 GCA_027592105.1 Pseudomonadota bacterium
GCGCGCGCGGCCAGCCAATATGCCGGATCGGCGCGGCTTCGCCCCGATTTTGATGCAAGCGGCGATGCGCCCCCGCGATTCGACGGCAGTTATGCCGGTCCTTGGCTCGCGGTGGCGCGTGCCGCCGCCCGTCGCCATGGCATCCCCGAGGATCTGTTCTTGCGGCTGGTGCAACAGGAATCAGCATGGAACCCCGGGGCCATCAGCCCGGTGGGTGCCATCGGTCTGGCGCAGCTCATGCCCGGGACCGCGCGTCTGCTTGGTGTCGATCCGCACGATCCCGTCGCCAATCTCGATGGCGGCGCGCGCTATCTGGCGATGCAGTTTCGCGATTTCCGCCGCTGGGATCTGGCCTTGGCCGCCTATAATGCGGGGCCCGAGGCCGTGCGTCGGCATGGCGGCGTTCCGCCCTTTGCCGAGACACAAGATTACGTCCGGCTCATTCTCGGGCGTGGGTAAATGTTGCTGACAAGATCCTTCGCACGAAGGATCGCAGCATGCGAAAATTCCTATGAATTTTCAGTCAAACCCCGCGCGCGATGGCGGCCACACCTGTGCGCGCCAGTCGCACATCGCCCAAGGGGCGCATCAATTCGCAAAAGGCATCGACCTTTTCCGGGGTGCCGGTGATCTCGAAGACAAAGCTTTGCAGGGTCGAATCGACCACATTGGCGCGGAAGATCTCGGCGATGCGCAGCGCCTCGACCCGATGCTCGCCCTTGGCGATGACCTTGATCAGCGCCAATTCGCGGCTGACGAAGGGGCCTTCGACGGTCAAATCCTGCACTTCATGCACGGGCACCATGCGCTCAAGCTGCATCTTGATCTGGTTGATCACCTGCGGCGTGCCCGAGGTCACGATGGTGATACGCGAGCGGTGGCCGCTATGGTCCACCTCGGCCACGGTCAGGCTTTCGATATTGTAGCCCCGCCCCGAGAATAGGCCGATCACACGCGCTAGAACCCCCGGCTCGTTCTCGACCAGAACGGCCAGCGTATGGGTTTCGACCATATCGGACATGTGGCTGCGCAGGTCATAGGCCGAATGGCTGGTGGAACCTTTTTCGATATTGAGCGGGGACATGGGACAGACATCCTGAATGATTGCGAGCGGCGCAAGCGCCGGAGAAAGCGGCGGGGCGCAGACCGCGCGCCCCGCAGGCTGAACTTACACCAAAACCGATCCCTTGGCGTCGATCACACCCTTGGTGTCGGCCTCGCCCAAGAGCATTTCGTTATGTGCCTTGCCCGATGGGATCATGGGGAAGCAGTTCTCGTGCTTTTCGACAAGGCAATCGAAGATGACCGGCCCGTCATAGTCGAGCATTTCCATGATCGCATCGTCGAGATCCTTGGGATCTTTGCACAAGATACCCTTGGCGCCGAAGGCTTCGGCCAGCTTGACGAAATCGGGCAGCGCCTCGGACCAGCTGTGCGAATAGCGCTCGCCATGCAGCAATTCCTGCCACTGGCGGACCATGCCGAGGCGTTCGTTGTTGAGGATGAATTGCTTGACGGGCAGGCGATATTGAATGGCCGTGCCCATTTCTTGCATGTTCATCAGCCAAGACGCCTCGCCCGCGACGTTGATGACCAGCGCGTCGGGATGGGCCACCTGCACCCCGATCGAGGCAGGGGTGCCGTAGCCCATCGTGCCAAGTCCGCCAGAGGTCATCCAGCGGTTAGGGTCTTCGAACCCGAGGAATTGGGCCGCCCACATCTGATGCTGGCCCACCTCGGTGCAGATATAGCGGTCGCGTCCAAGGGTCAGCGCCTCGAGGCGTTCAAGCGCGTATTGCGGTTTGATGGTGGTGGTGGAGTTGGTGTAGCGCAGGCATTTGACCGCGCGCCATTCCTCGATCTGGTCCCACCATTTCTTGATCGCGACGGCCTTGGTCTTGGCCCCGCGCGCCTTCCAGACGCGCAACACTTCTTCGAGAACATGGGTCACATCGCCGATGATCGGGAAATCGGCATGGATCACCTTGTTGATCGACGAAGGGTCGATATCGACATGCGCCTTGAGGCTGCCCGGGCTGAAATCGGCGATGCGTCCGGTGATGCGGTCGTCGAAACGCGCGCCGATGTTGATCATCAGGTCGCAGCCATGCATCGCCAGATTAGCCTCGTAAAGCCCGTGCATGCCCAGCATGCCGAGCCAGTTCTTGCCCGAGGCGGGATAGCTGCCCAAACCCATCAAGGTGGAGGTGATGGGGAAATCGGTCGCAGCCACCAATTCGCGCAGCAGTTCGCTGGCGCGGGGGCCGGAATTGATCACGCCGCCGCCGGTGTAGAAAACCGGGCGTTCGGCATTCTCCATCGCTGCGACCAAGGCCTCGATGATTGCCGGATCGCCGGTCAAGCGGGGCTGGTAATGGGCCGTGCGCGCTTGCGGTTTTTCGACATAGGTGCCGGTTGCGAACTGCACATCCTTGGGGATGTCGACCAACACCGGGCCGGGGCGGCCATGGGTGGCGATATGAAAGGCTTGGTGGATCGTATCGGCCAGCTTGTCGGTCTCTTTGACCAGCCAGTTCATCTTGGTACAGGGGCGCGTGATCCCCACGGTGTCGGCCTCTTGGAAGGCATCCGAGCCGATCATGAAGGTCGGCACTTGGCCCGTCAGCACCACCAGCGGGATCGAATCCATCAAGGCATCGACCAGACCCGTGACCGCATTGGTCGCACCGGGGCCAGAGGTGACCAGAACGACACCGGGCTTGCCGGTCGAGCGCGCATAGCCTTCGGCGGCGTGGACCGCACCTTGTTCATGGCGCACGAGGATGTGCTGGATACCGTTTTGCTGGAAAATCTCGTCATAGATCGGAAGCACGGCACCGCCGGGATAGCCGAATACGACATCGACGCCCTGATCCTTCAGCGCCTCGACCACCATTTTCGCTCCGGTCATCTGCCGTGTCATCGACGTCGTCCTTCTTTGTTTCCGCGTTGCTTCTTGATCATGCCCAAGTGGCAAAAAGTCGTGGCAAAAAAAAGCCCCCGGCGGCTTATCCGAGGGCGCATGGTCTACCGATGAGGTTGTCGTCACCGACCCATGCGCATCTGCCCCTTGATAAGTACGAAGCAGTCCATAACCTGCCCCCCGCCGTGAAATTGTTGCGCGACTCTAGGAACGCCGCGATGCGGCGTCAACAGCCAAATTACGAAAATGTCGCCAAAACGAGCGGCCGCGCAACGAATCGAAACTTGTTGACGAAATGAAATAATATCCTGCGCGGGCAAGTTGCGGCGCGTGATGCAACCTTGGGGAGAGAAGATGCGCCGGATCGGCAGCTGCGATCACGATGGTGTGGGTTATCTTTCGATTTTTTGGCCGCGACATGCCCAAGCCTTAAGCGATTTCAGGGCTTACTGGCGATTTTGGTAAGAGAATTTTACAAAAATCGCCCATTCGGTGCGAAAAGCTGTTTGCGCATGGTGTTCGCTTCGTTAGGGTGGCAAGACTTGTGGCGCTTGCCACTGTCGCCGCGATCCGAGGGGGGTCGTGGCCAACTCCATACTACGGGGAGGATACCGAATGG